>CAYWVA010000116.1:0-7575 GCA_964461545.1 uncultured Rhizobiaceae bacterium
CAGAACGCGCGGCTGTTCCACGAAATCGAGGAAAAGAGCCGCGAGCTCGAACTCGCCAGCCGGCACAAATCCCAGTTCCTCGCCAATATGAGTCACGAGCTGCGCACGCCCCTGAACGCTATCCTCGGCTACAGCGAGCTGATCATCGACGACATTTACGGCGCCGTGCCGGACAAGGCCCGCGCTGCGCTCGAACGGGTGCAAAGCAACGGCAAGCATTTGCTCGGCCTGATCAACGATGTCCTCGACCTGGCAAAGATCGAGGCCGGCCGGCTGACGCTGTCGCTCGCCGATTACTCGATGAACGAGGTGGTGGCGAGCGTCGTCAACTCGATAGAGGCGGTGGCGGCCGAGAAGCATCTGGCTCTGAAAGTCGAGATGCCGCCCGACCTGCCGATCGGCCATGGCGACGAGCAGCGCATCCGGCAGGTGCTGCTCAATCTGGTGAGCAATGCAATCAAGTTCACCGATTCCGGTGAGGTGGCGATCAAAGTCCGGGCCGACAACGGCGCCTTTCAGGTCGCCGTCAGCGATACGGGGCCCGGCATTTCGGCTGAAGATCAAGCCAAGCTGTTCCAGGAATTCCAGCAAGCCGACAATTCATCGACCCGAAGCAAGGGCGGGACCGGACTCGGGCTCGCCATTTCCAGGCGCTTCATCGACCTGCAGGGCGGCCGCATCTGGGTCGAATCGGCGCTGGGCCAGGGCTCGACATTTGCGTTCGAGCTGCCGGTCACGGTAGACGTTCAGGAGGATGAGGAATGAGCAAGCGCATTCTGGTGGTGGAGGACCATGAGGACAACCGCCAGATCCTCAGGGACCTCCTGGCCAGCGCCGGCTATGAGATGATCGAGGCCGAGAACGGTGAAGACGGCGTCGCGGCGGCCGCGGCCCAACAGCCCGATCTGATCCTGATGGACATCCAACTGCCGATCCTCGACGGCTATGAGGCGACGCGACGCATAAAGGCGGACCCCGCCCTGAAGGCGATCCCGATCATCGTCGTGACCTCCTATGCGCTGAGCGGCGACGAGGAGAAAGCCCGCATCGCCGGCTGCGATGCCTATATCGCCAAGCCCTACAGCCCGCGGCAGTTGCTGGCCCGGATCAAAGAGTTCCTGCACTAGGACCGCCTGGCCACGGACATGCACAGTCCTCCCCGCATCCTGATCGTCGATGACAACGAGGCCAATCGCGACATACTGAACGCCCGTCTCCAAGCCCATGGCTACGAACTGCTCCAGGCGGCAGACGGCGAGGAGGCGCTGGACGCTGCACGCCACCATCTTCCCGACTTGATCCTGCTCGACGTGATGATGCCCAAGCTCGATGGGATCGAGGTGTGCCAGCGACTTAAAGCTGATGCAACCCTGCCGTTCATGCCCATCATCCTGGTGACCGCCAAGGCCGACTCCAAGGACATCGTGACCGGCCTGGAGGCCGGGGCCGACGAATATCTGACCAAGCCCATCGATCAGACCGCGCTGGTGGCTCGCGTGAAGTCGGTCTTGCGGCTGAAGGCGCTTCACGACCAGGTGAGTGCCCAGGCCGCCGAACTGCTCCAGTGGAACCAGACGCTCGAGCGCCGCGTCGCCGATCAGGTGGGGGAAATCGAGCGGGTAAGCCGGCTTAAGCGGTTCCTCGCCCCTCAGGTTGCCGACCTCGTGATGACGTCAGGCGACGAGGGCATTCTGCAGAGCCACCGCAGGCCGATCACCGTCCTGTTCTGTGACTTGCGCGGCTTCACCGCCTTTGCCGAGACGGCCGAGCCGGAAGAGGTCATGGCGCTCATGAACGAGTATCACCAGTGCCTGGGGGCCCTGATCCATAAATACGAAGGCACGCTCGATCGGTTTGTCGGGGATGGACTCAATGTCTTGTTCAATGATCCCATGCCCTGTCCGGATCCGTCGCTGCGCGCCGTGCGGATGGCGGTGGAGATGCGGGGTCAAATTGCCGAGCTATCCCTCAAATGGCACAAGCACGGGCATGAACTCGGGTTCGGGATCGGGATCGCCCATGGTTATGCAACGCTCGGCCGCATTGGCTTTGAGGGGCGGTTCGACTACTCGGCGATCGGTACGGTGGTGAACATGGCAGCCCGCCTGTGCGGCGAGGCCGCTGACGGGCAAATTCTGGTCGAAGGAAAGGTCAAAGCAGCGGTGGAGGATGCCGCTGAAGTCGAGCCATCGGGGGAGCTCTTATTGAAAGGCTTCCACCGTCCGGTCAAAGCTTTCAATGTCCTCTCTGTAGCTTTGACGTGAGCGGCTAATCGTTCACCGCGAAACAATAGAACAGCCCGTCGCCGCCGGTCGCGCGCGAATAGGTTATCACAGCCTCCTCACCTTCCAGCCGGACGACGTAGCGGCCTTTGCTCGCGCCCTCCTCACGCTCGATCGGCAGGTCGTCTCGTGGCGGGTTCGGTGTCGCGCGAATCGCGGCGAGCGATCTTTATCAGCCGCAGCCCGTATTAAGAGTATGATGCTTGACACATCATTTTACGTATGTCAGATCATCAATAGCATATACGATATCCATCTAAGCATGTCCGCATGATCACTGCCCCGCAGCTCAGGGCCGCCCGAGCCTTGCTAGGCATCGACCAGCGCCAACTGGCCGGACTGGCAGGCCTGTCAGTACCCACCATTCAGCGCATGGAAGCCAGCGACGGCGTCATCCGCGGCAACGTGGATTCGCTCATGAAGCTGATCGCCGCTCTCGAACTCGCCGGGATTGAGCTGATCCAGGAAGGTGCCGTCAGCCAGTCAGCCGGCCGGGGCGTGCGGCTGAAAGCCGCAACGAACAATGACCGACTCGATCCCGCCAAGGACGTGATTGAGGAAGCCGAGAGTTTGCAAGTGGGGCGGCGATGATATCGGCAACTGCCCTCGTGCTGGCAGGAGCTGGCGCGTTCCTGGCCCTGGCTGTACTCGCAGCCATCCTCAGCCGATCCGACATGGCGACGCGGTTGACTTACGGCGCAACCCTGGTTGTGTCGCTGTTTACCACGGCCATTGCAGTGTACCGGCTCTTGAATGAGCCGACGGCGGCCGCGCTCCTGACCTTGCCGCTGGGACTTCCCTGGCTCGGGGCTCATTTCCGGCTGGATGCGCTGGCCGCCTTCTTTCTACTCGTCGTCGGCTTGGGAAGCGCCGCGGCGAGCCTTTTTGCGTTGGGGTACGGTAGGCACGAGACGGCACCGCACCGCGTCCTGCCGTTTTTCGCGGCTTTCGTTGCCGGCATGACGCTGGTCGTGCTGGCCGACGACGCCTTCACCTTCCTGCTCTCCTGGGAATTCATGTCGCTGTCGTCCTGGGCGCTGGTCATGGCCCATCACCGCGACCGTGACAACGCGCACGCCGGTTATGTCTATCTCGTCATGGCGAGCTTCGGCACGCTGGCCTTGCTTCTGGCCTTCGGCCTCCTGGCAGGGACCGCGGGCAGCTACGATTTCGCCACCATCCGCTCGGCCGGGCAGCCGCCGCTCGTTACCGCTCTCGTGCTCGGGCTTGTGCTGCTCGGTGCCGGTTCGAAGGCTGGTCTCGTGCCATTGCATGTCTGGCTGCCGCTCGCTCACCCGGCCGCGCCGAGCCACGTTTCAGCACTGATGAGCGGTGTCATGACCAAGGTCGCCGTCTACGGCTTCATCCGCATCGTGTTCGATCTGGCGGGCGAACCGACGTGGTGGGCCGGCATGGTCGTGCTGCTTCTGGGCGGCATCACCGCCGTGCTCGGGGTGCTCTACGCGCTGATGCAGCACGATCTGAAGCGGCTGCTTGCCTATCATACGGTCGAGAACATCGGCATTATTTTCATCGGCCTTGGTCTGGCGCTGGCCTTCCGGGCCAATGCCATGGGCTGGGCGGCGGCGCTGGCGCTCACCGCCGCGCTGTTCCATGTCCTCAATCATGCCCTGTTCAAGAGCCTGTTGTTCTTCGGGGCGGGCGCCGTGCTCACCGCGACCGGCGAGCGCGACATGGATCGGCTCGGCGGACTGATCCATCGCATGCCCTATACGAGCTTCTTCTTCCTCGTCGGCTGCGTGGCGATCTCCGCCCTGCCGCCGCTCAATGGCTTCGTGTCCGAATGGCTCACCTTTCAGGCCATCCTGCAAAGTCCCGACCTGCCGCAATGGGGGCTCAAGATCATGGTGCCGGCCGTCGGCGCCATGCTGGCGCTGTCAGCGGCGCTGGCGGCAGCCTGCTTCGTCAAGGCGTTCGGCATCACCTTTCTCGGCCGGCCGCGCACGCCCGCCGCTGAAGGCGCGCGCGACGTCGATCGCTTGTCGCTTGCGGCCATGCTCGTGCTGGCCGGACTGTGCCTTGTTGCCGGACTGCTACCCGGCTTGGTGATCGACGCTCTCGCCCCGGTCACGCAAAGTCTTGTTGCGGATCGGATGCCGGTCCAGTTGGAGATCCCGTGGCTGTCGATCGTTCCCATCGCCGAAAGCCAAAGCTCCTATAACGGCCTGCTCGTCTTCACCTTCATCACGCTATCAGCGTCTCTTGCCGTCCTGGTCATCCACCGATGGGGCTCGCACGCAGTGCGCCGGGCTCCGGCGTGGGACTGCGGCTGGCCTGACCCCAGTCCGGCAACGCAGTATACCGCGGGAAGCTTTGCCCAGCCGATCCGGCGTGTCTTCGCAACGCAGTTGTTTCGCGCCAGCGAAGTCGTCGAAATGCCGCCTCCGGGTGATCAGCGGCCGGCACGGCTGCATGTCCACTTGCACGATCTCGTATGGGAGTATCTTTATGAGCCGGTCGCCGGTGCGGTCGGCTTTGCCGCCGACCGCCTGAACCACCTGCAGTTTCTGACCATCCGGCGCTATCTGAGCCTGGTCTTCCTCGCCCTTGTGACCTTGCTGACAGTGATAGCGGTATGGACATGATCGGCGATCTACTGGTCCAGGGTGCTCAGATGGCGCTCGTCCTTGTGCTGGCGCCGCTGCTCACCGGATTCGTGCGCAAGGCCAAGGCGCGCCTGCTGAGACGCCAGGGCGCATCGCTGCTCCAGCCCTATCGCGATCTTTTGCGATTGCTGCGCAAGGAGGCGGTGCTGGCTGAGAACGCATCCTGGCTATTCCGCACCACGCCCTACCTGATCTTTGCCGCCACGTGGGTCGCTGCCGCACTGGTTCCGACATTCGCGACCAACCTGACGTTCAGCTGGACCGCCGACCTGATCGCGATCATCGCCCTGCTTGCCAGCGCGCGGTTTTTTCTGGCGCTGGCCGGGATGGATGTCGGCACGAGCTTCGGCGGTATCGGGTCCAGCCGCGAGGTCATGATCGCCTCGCTGGCCGAGCCGGCCATGATCATGATCATCTTCGTTCTGGCGCTGGTGGCCGGCGCCACTCAGCTGTCTACCATTGCCGAATTCATGCTGTCGCCGGAGGTGGGCCTGCGGGTGTCTCTTGGCCTCGCCCTGATCGCGCTGATCATGGTGGCAATCGCCGAAAACGCGCGCATCCCGGTGGACAACCCCGCAACTCATCTCGAACTCACCATGGTCCACGAGGCGATGGTGCTCGAATATTCCGGACGTCATCTGGCGATGATCGAGTTTGCGGGCGCGCTGAAGCTCCTGGTCTACGTTTCGCTGATCGCTTGTGTTTTTCTTCCATGGGGCTTGGCGCCTGCCGGAGCGGGTGTCGGAGCCTATGTGATGGGCGCGCTCGCCTATGTCGCCAAGCTCGCCCTAGGCGGTTTATTGCTGGCTCTGTTCGAGACGTCGGTCGCCAAGATGCGCGTCTTCCGGGTGCCGGAGTTTCTCGGGGCAGCACTCATGCTAGGCCTGCTTGGCACCTTGCTGTTGTTTGTTTCCAGGGGTCTCTAGATGGACGGGCTGGTCTTCGACATTGCGCATCTGCTGGCCGGCGGCCTCGTGCTGGTCAGCTTCATGATGATCTATCAGGATCGGCTCTATGCGCTCCTCAATGCCTATGCATTGCATGCCCTGGTGCTGGCGCTGTCGGTGGCCTGGCAGGCCTTTGCCCAGGATGCCCCGCATCTTTACGTGACCGCAGCCATCGCCCTCATTTTCAAGGCGCTCGTCATTCCCGTCGCGCTTCACCGCATGATTGCCCGGCTGGGCATCCACCGCGAGGTCGAGACGGTGGTCGGGATCGGCCCCACCATGCTCGCCGGCATGGGCCTCGTCGCCCTGTCGATGGTTGTGATGCTGCGGGTCACCCCCGAGGCCGATCCGCTGGCGCGCGAGGACCTTGCCTTCGCATTGTCCGTAGTGCTGCTCGGTCTTCTCATCATGGTGACCCGGCGCAACGCAGTCAGTCAGGTCGTGGGCTTCATGTCGCTGGAGAACGGGCTCGTCCTTGCCGCAACAGGCGCACGAGGCATGCCTCTCGTGGTCGAAATCAGCGTCGCCTTCTCCATCCTAATCGCTCTGATCGTGATCGGAACCATGCTGTTCCGCATTCGGGAGCGCTTCGACACCGTCGACGTGCAAGCCCTGGATCGGTTTCGGGGCGAGCGGCGATGAGCGCGCTTGGCTTCGACCCCGTAGTGATGATCCTGCTGATCCCGATTTCGACGGCAGGCATCCTGGCGCTGGTGCCCGACTATCGACTCGGGGCCCGCATCAACATGCTGGCGTGCCTGCTTACGCTGCTGGTCGCGCTCTCGCTTTTCGTCGCTGAACCGTTGCCCACCGGGACGTATCTGCTGGTGGACGAACTCAATATCGTGTTCATCGCGCTTAACACGTTCGTCGGCTTCACCACCAGCGTCTTCAGTGCCAGCTACATCGGCCATGAGCTCCTTAGCGGTCGGCTTACACCGACCTACCTGCGCTTCTACCACGCCATGTACCAGCTTCTTCTCTTCGCGATGAATCTGGCGCTGGTGTCTAACAATGTCGGGCTGATGTGGGTCGCCGTCGAGATTGCGACACTGACCACAGTGGTGATGGTCGGCCTCTACCGAACCCACGAGGCGATCGAGGCGGCTTGGAAGTACTTCATTCTCGGCAGCGTCGGCATCGCGCTGGCGCTGTTCGGCACCATCCTGTTCTACATGGCGGCGCAGCCGGTGGTCGGCGAAGGGCTCGACGCCATGACCTGGACCGTTCTCATTGCGCGGGTCGCGGAGTTCGATGGCCCGCTCCTCAATGTCGCGTTCATCTTCATTCTGCTTGGGTACGGCACCAAAGTCGGCCTCGCCCCCTTGCATGCCTGGCTGCCGGATGCGCATTCCGAGGGCCCGACGCCGATCTCCGCAGTGCTCTCTGGCTTGCTTCTGAACGTCGCCCTCTATGCCGTACTGCGCTTCAAGATGCTCATGGCGGCGAACCCGGACGCCATCGCCCCTGGGCCGCTGATGGTGACCATGGGGCTCGTCTCGCTCATCTTCGCGGCGTTCATGCTCTATCGTCGGCGCGACATCAAGCGCCTGTTTGCGTACTCATCGATCGAGCATATGGGCATCATCACGTTTGCCTTCGGCATGGGTGGACCGCTGGCAAACTTTGCAGGCCTCCTCCACATGGTGATGCACAGCCTCACGAAATCGGCGATCTTTTTTGCCGTCGGCCATATCGCCCAGGTCAAGGGCACCCAGA
>CAYWVA010000117.1:0-7465 GCA_964461545.1 uncultured Rhizobiaceae bacterium
TTCAACATCGGCAGGAGCGCTCGCCGATGCTCGGCCTTGCTGTAGTGGCGCCCAGCGATGTCGTCGGCCAGCATCGCGAAATAATCCGCGACGATCAGGTCGTTCTCTTCATCCGTCCAGGCTCCGTTCGACATCCCGCCAGGCTAGAGGCGAGAAGTCGCTTTGTCATCTGCAAGGCGTAGCCCGGATGGAGGGGGAGCGAAATCCGGGTTGGGGGGCGGCGGTGATCGCCGCATTGCCCTCCGATCGGGTCGGGGGTCCATGGGGGCGAGGCTTGCCAGAACGTCATGATTTCAGGTTGGCATGCGCGCCCTGACCCCACCCCCAGCCCCTCCCCCCGAGGGGGAGGGGTGCAAGCGTAGCCCGGATGGAGCGCCAACGGCGCGCGATCCGGGTACACGCGTCCACCGGCCAGCCGACGCCCCGGATTACGCCCTTGCTCCATCCGGGCTACGCTACTTCGGCTCAGGCGTCGACCATGATGATGTGGAGTCGCCGCGGCCCGTGAGCGCCGAGTTCGATGGTCTGCTCGATGTCGCCGGTGCGCGACGGGCCGGTGATCAGATTGACGGTGCGCGGCATCTCGCCCTCGCCGAAGCGATCACGCAGCCGGTCCCAGACGTCCTCGTAGCTGCCGGTGACGGCACCTTTGGGCAGCACGACGATGTGGGTCTCGGGCAGGAAATTGAGCGTCGTCGGGTTGTCCGGACCGGAGAGCAGAACCAGGGTTCCGGTCTCGGCCACTCCGGCAAAGGCGCACGACAGCGAGACCTCGTCGGCGGGCTCGGCGGCGCCGCTTGCAACCTCAAGGGACGGCGCGCGCTCAGACCACGGCAGGGCAACGAGTGCGGCATCCTCGCCGTGCCGCAGGCGCTGCGGCAGATTGTGGCGCCTCAGGTAATCGGCTACGAGCCCGGGGACATCGGCAAAGGTCTTGGCGTCCTCCACCGTCGCCTGGACCGACTCGGCTTGGTCTTTGAACAGCGCCGCCTGGCCCGGCCCATCGAGGTCCGAGCGCTTTGGCACCAGGTTGCGGGCATGGCGGGCGAGGCGCTCGGCCACCGCCTGGCGGCGCGACGCCTCGTCGCCGGAAACGGCAAGGGCCCGGCGGATGCGGCCGAACATGGCGGCCCGGGCATCGTCAGCCATCGCGGGCCTTCCACTGGGCCATGAACGTGCGCCCCTCCGGCACCGGGGAGTCGCGATGGTTGGTCCAGCCGCCGGCGAGCGGTACGCGCCGCGCCCGGCCGTGGCCCCACGACCACATCTTGAGCCCGCGCGCCGCCAGCCCGGTCACCAGCCGGTAGAGCGCCGGGCGGGTAGCAAAGAACGCCCAGATCGCCAAGCCCCAGCGCACCGCCGCCGGCGACAGATGGCGTTCGAACTCGCGGTTTCGCCAATGGCGCATCATGCCGGGCAGCGGGATCTTCATCGGGCACACCTCTTCACACCGCCCGCAGAAGGTCGAGGCGTTGGGCAGATGCGCCGCCTTGTCGATTCCCACCAGCGCCGGGGTGAGCACCGCCCCCATGGGGCCGGGGTAGACCCAGCCATAGGCATGCCCGCCGACGGCCTGATAGACCGGACAATGGTTGAGGCAGGCGCCGCAGCGGATGCAGCGCAGCATGTCCTGGAACACCGTGCCGAGCATCTCGGAGCGACCGTTGTCGAGGATCACCACGTGGTATTCGCGCGGCCCGTCGGGATCGCTCGCGCGCCGCGGGCCGGTTGACAGCGTGGTGTAGGCGGAGAACTCCTGGCCGGTGGCCGAGCGGGCAAGCAGCCGCAAGATCGTGCTGACGTCCTCCAGCGTCGGCACCAGCTTGTCGATGGTGGCGAGCACGATATGGGCCCCCGGCAGGGCCTGGGTCAGATCGCCGTTGCCCTCGTTGGTGACGATGATCGAGGTGCCGGTCTCGGCCACCAGAAAGTTGGCGCCGGTGATGCCGGCATCGGCGGCAAGAAACTTCTCGCGCAGCACCTGGCGAGCCTCGCCGACCAGTTGCGAGCCCTCGGTGAGCTGCCGGTCGGCGGGCAGGTGGCGGTGGACGGCCCTAAAGTCGGCCTCGATCTGGTCCTTGTTGAGATGAACCGCGGGGGCGATGATGTGGCTCGGGTGCTCGTTGCGCAACTGAATGATGTACTCGCCGAGATCGGTCTCGACCGGTGCGACGCCGGCCTCCGCCATCGCCTCATTAAGGGCGATCTCCTCGCTCACCATGGACTTGCCCTTGGTGACCGACTTGGCCTTGAGCCGGGAAAGGATGTGCAGCACCAGCCTACGGGCCTCAGCGGCGGTAGCGGCATAATGCACCTGCCCGCCGGCCGCGGTCACTTTGTGCTCGAAGCGCTCCAGATAGAGATCGAGATGGGCCAGCGTGTGGTCCTTGATGGCGCGGGCCTCATCGCGCAAAGCCTCGAACTCAGGCAGCCGCGCCTTGGCCTTCAGGCGCTTGTCGATGAAGCCACCCGGCACATTCTTCAGCGCCCGCTGAAGCTGGGGGTCGGCGAGGGCCTCCTTGGTGTTGTCCTTGAAGCGCTGCGAGCGGATCTCCATTGGCGACTACTCGGCCTCTCCGATCGCCGGACCATCGGCCATGCCGGCGAGCACCTCGGCCACATGGCGGCTCTCCACGGTGCTGTTCAACCGCTTGAGCTTTCCCGCCATGTTCATCAGGCACCCCAAGTCGCCCGCCAGCAGCACATGAGCGCCGGACCGGGCGATGCTCGTCGCCTTCTTGTCCAGCATGTCGTTGGAAATGTCGGGGTACTTGACACAGAACGTGCCGCCGAAGCCGCAGCAGATCTGGGCCTCTGACATTTCCGCAAGCTCCAGTCCGCCAACCGAGGCGAGCAGCGCGCGCGGCTGGCGCTCGATGCCGAGCTCGCGCAGGCCCGAACACGCGTCATGGTAGGTGACGCGGCGCGGAAACCGGGCGTCGACGCCTTTCATGCCCATGACGTCGGTGAGGAACGACACGAGCTCATAAGTCCTGGCCGACAGCGCCTCGGCGGCCGTCCGTTCGGCCGTACCTTGCGCAAACAGCCCCGGATAATGCTTCTTGAGCATGCCGCCACACGAACCCGAAGGCACGACCACATAGTCGTAGCCGGCAAACGCGCCGATCACCTGGCGGGCGATCGCCGCGGCATCTTCCCGGTCGCCGGAATTGTAGGCCGGCTGGCCACAGCAGGTCTGGGCTTGCGGCACCTCGACGGTGCAGCCGGCCTGCTCGAGCAGTTTGACCGCGGCGAAGCCGACGGTCGGCCGGAACAGGTCGACCAGGCAGGTGACGAACAGCGCTACGCGTGGGCGGGTGGAGGTCACGCGGTCGCTTCCCTTGCTCTGAGGCCTCTCGGTTCCATGATGCATTTAGGCCCCGCAGCGAGAACTGGTCAACATGGCGCTCCAATTTCGCAACGGCCTGGCCGATATCAGATGCTCTCTAGCTTGCCAAAGAAATATCGGGTTAGATGGCGGCGGGGCCCATAGCCCCGACGAACCTGAGGCGCATGCGACGCCGGGTCGTCATCATTGGGAGGGAATACAACATGAAATCGTTGATTGCGGCCGCGGCGGTCGGCCTATCCATGCTGGCGATGTCGGGCACCGAAACGTCGGCACAGAATGTCAGGCTCAATATGGGCTCGACATTTCCCAGCGGCATGGTGCAACTCGGCGGCCTGGGCAAGCGGCTCGAAACGGCATCCAAGGCCGTCTCCGGCGGCACACTCGAGCTCAGGTTCTTCGAGCCGGGGGCGCTGGTCCCGGCACTCGAGCTGTTCGATGCGGTGTCCAACGGATCGGTTGATGCCGCCTGGTCGACGCCCGGCTACTGGCAGGGCAAGGAGCCAGCTCTGGCGCTGTTCTCCGCCATCCCCTTCGGCCCCGAGGCGGGCGAATATGCCGCCTGGCTATTCCACTTCGGCGGCGAAAAGCAGATGCAAGAGATCTACGCCAAGCACAATGTGCACTCGATGATCTGCGGCGTCATTGCGCCGGAGGCGTCTGGATGGTTCCGCGAAGAGATCACCTCTATCGACCAGCTCCAGGGCCTGAAAATGCGCTTCTTCGGCCTTGGCGCCAAGGTGATGCAGAAGCTCGGCGTCGACACCCAGCTGCTCGCCGGCGGCGACATCTTTCCGGCCCTGGAACGCGGCACCATCGACGCCACCGAGTTCTCGATGCCGGCCATCGACCTCGGTCTCGGGTTCCATCAGGTGGCCAAGCACTATTACTTTCCCGGCTGGCACCAGATGTCGACCACTTTCGAGCTGATGATTCACAAGCCGACCTGGGACGCGCTCAGCGACCAGCACAAGGCGATGCTGGAGATCATCTGCCGGGCCAACTATGCCGAAGGGCTGGCCGAGGGCGAGGCGATCCAGGCCGCAGCGCTCAAGGAACTTGAGGCCGCGGGGGTGCAGTTCCACCGCTGGGATGCCGAGGTGCTTGGCACATTGGAGACCACCTGGCTCGAGGTGGCCGAAGAGATCGCAGCCTCCGACAAGGCCTTCAAGGAGTCCTGGGAATCGCTCCAGGCCTTCCGCGCCGACTACAAGCGCTGGCGGGAGCTTGGATATCTGAACTAGGCGGTAACAGGGCGCTCGCAACTTAAAGGCTCCGGCGGCCGTTTCTGCCGGAGCCCTTCACCCTGACCAATGGTGGCGAGCGGGCCCTAACCTGGGTTGGGGACCATGGATCTACTTTTGAAGCTTTCGGCGGGCATCGACCGGCTGTTGACCGTGCTCGGCCGGGCGGGCGGCTGGGCCGCCATCCTGCTGATGCTGGTGGTGTGCTACGATGTGGTCTCGCGTCATTACGGCGTGCCGAAGCCCTTCGGGCTCAACTCCACCCAGATCCAGGAATCGCAATACTGGCTGCACAGCATCCTTATCGCGCTGGTGATCGCCTATGCCTATTTCCGTCAAGCTCATGTGCGCATCGATCTGGTGCGCGGCCGCCTGCCCATCAAGGTCCAATACGTCATTGAGATGACCGGCTGCCTGTTGTTCCTGATTCCCGGCGCCGTGGTCATCGCCTGGCTGTCGGTGGGCTACACCATGTTTTCCTACAGCACCGGCGAGGTTTCGAAATCCGTCATCGGCCTGTCCAACGTGTGGATCCTGAAGGCCTTCTTGCCGATCATGTACGGCCTCATGGTGCTGGCCGGCATTTCCCAGTTCATCAAGTCACTTGCCGGTTTCCTCGGCCGGCTGCCGCAGCACCGCGTGCTCGAAGCGCTGGGGGGAGACCACTAAGATGGAGTGGGGAGAGAACCTTCCCATCCTGATGTTCGTCGCCTTGGGTATCTTTCTGTTTTCAGGCTATCCGGTGGCCTTCGTCCTGGGCGGCATCGGCCTCGGCTTCGGCCTTCTCGGCATGGCGTTTGGCGAGTTCCATTTCATCCAGTTCAGGTCGGTGCCGTCACGGGTGTTCGGCGGCATCATGGAAAACCTGATCCTGACTGCGGTGCCGATGTTCATTTTCATGGGCACCATGCTGGAGCGCTCCGGCATCGCCCGCGACCTGCTCAACTGTCTGCAGGTGCTGTTGCGCGCCGTGCCGGGCGGACTGGCGCTTGCCGTCACGATCATGGGCACCATCCTGGCCGCCACCACCGGCATCATCGGCGCTTCCGTGGTCATGATGTCGCTTTTGGCGCTGCCGGTCATGCTGTCGCGGTCCTATTGGTCGCCGCTCGCCACCGGCACCATCGCCGCATCGGGCACGCTGGGCATCCTCATCCCACCGTCGATCATGCTGGTGATCATGGCCGACCTGCTCGGCCGTTCGGTGGGCGTCATGTTCGTGGCGGCGATCTTTCCTGGCCTGCTGCTGTCGGGCCTCTACATGCTCTACATCGTCGTGTTGTGCACACTGAAGCCCCACCTGGCGCCGCCGCTTCCGGCCGCCATCGGGCCGCAGACGGTGGCCGGCAAGCTTAACCTGGTGGTGCGCAGCTTCGTGCCTCCGGTGCTGCTGATCTCGCTCGTGCTCGGCTCCATCCTGTTCGGCTGGGCAACCCCGACGGAGGCCGCAGGCGTCGGCGCTTTCGGGGCCGTCGTCCTCGCCTTTTTCAACCTCGTCGTCCTGCCCTCGCTCGGGGTTCAGGAAATCCACTTCGAGGGCGAGGCCAAGAGCTCGCTCGACCGAACCGTCAGCGGCGGCGGGTTCAGCGGCGAGCTGCGGCATTTCCTTGTGGTCACCGCCGGTGTCGTGGAGCGCGCCGCCCTCACCAACGCCATGATCTTTGCACTGTTCATCGGCGCCACGATCTTCTCGTTCGTGTTCCGGGCGCTCGGCGGGGACGATCTGGTCATCGGCATCGTCGACGCGCTGGGCCTGGGATCTTGGGGCCTGCTCATCCTGATCATGGGGATCGTGTTCATCCTCGGCTTCTTCTTCGACTGGATCGAAATCACCCTGATCGTGCTGCCGGTGTTTGCTCCGGCGATCGCGCTTTTGGATTTCGGCGACCACGTGGCCAGGATCGAACTGGTTTACTGGTTCGCGATCCTGCTGGCGGTCAATCTCCAGACGTCGTTTCTGACCCCGCCCTTCGGCTTTGCGCTGTTCTATATGAAGGCGGTGGCGCCCAAGTCGGTCACCATCGAGCAGATCTATACCGGCATCATCCCGTTTGTGCTCATGCAGCTATTGGGTTTGGGACTCGTAATAGCATTCCCCGCCATCGCCTTGTGGTTGCCAAGAGTGCTGCTGAACTGAACAAGACGAAGAATGGCCGGACGTGGCGTCCGGCCATCTTGAGCGCTCGCGATGGCGAGGCGCAGTGCTGCTAGTGCTGCTCGACGAGACGGATCAGCACGGCCACTTCGCGAGCCAGCTTTTCGTCCGACTTGAGCAGCTCTTCGATCTTTCGCACCGCATGCAGGACCGTGGAGTGGTCGCGGCCGCCAAAGCGCTTGCCGATCTCGGGCAGTGAGCGCGAGGTCAGCTTCTTGGCGAGGTACATGCCGACCTGGCGCGGCCGGACGATCGACCTGGCCCGGCGCGGCGACAGCAGGTCGGAGCGTGACACGCTGTAGTGGCGGCCGATGATCTGGAGGATATCCTCGATGCGCACCCGCACCGGCTCCGCAGTGTGAGCCAGATCGCGCACTGCGGACGCCGCCAGATCGACGGTCATCGGCGACCGGCTAAGCTGTTGGCTGGCGACCACGCGAATCAGCGCCCCTTCGAGCTCGCGCCCGCCGCCGATGATGCGGTTGGCGAGGAACTCCACGACCTCATCGGGGATCACGATGGTCGGATCGTGCCGCCCCGCATCAGCGAGGCGCGCCTTCAAGATGTTGCGGCGCAGCTCGATGTCGGGCGTCTCTATGTCGACCACCAGTCCCCCGGCCAGACGCGAACGCATGCGCGCCTCCAGGCACTCGAGCTGGCTGGGCGGCACGTCGGCGGCGACAATCACCTGGCGTTTGGAATCGACCAGCGAATTGA
>CAYWVA010000118.1:0-7462 GCA_964461545.1 uncultured Rhizobiaceae bacterium
TGGGACGGCATCCGCGAACTCAACAACCCGATGCCGCGCTGGTGGCTGTGGACCTTCTACGCCACCATCATCTGGGCCGTCGGCTACATGATCGCTTATCCCGCCATTCCACTGCTGACCTCGGCCACGCCGGGGCTGCTCGGCTTCTCGAGCCGCGGTGCGCTGCAGGACGAGCTTGTCCGGGCCGAGGCGGCGAGGGCGGACATGAGCGAGGCCTTGCGCGCCGCCAGCCTCCACGACATCCTGGCCGACGAGAACCTGCGCATCTTTGCGGTCGCCGGCGGCATGGCGGCCTACCGGGTCAACTGCTCGCAGTGCCACGGCAGCGGCGCGCAAGGTGCGCCTGGCTATCCCAATCTCAACGACGACGCCTGGACCTGGGGCGGCGACATCGATGCGATCTACCGCTCGATCGCCCACGGGGTGCGCGACAAGTTCGATCCCGAGACACGCCACGCCGAGATGCCAGTCTTTGGCGATTTGTTGAGCCCCCTCGAGATCGCCCGAACCGCAGCCTATGTCAGAAGCCTTTCGGGCCTTGAAAGCGATCCCGAACGGGCCGCCGAAGGCGCCAGCATCTACGCCGACAATTGCGCGGCGTGTCATGGCCCCGGCGGCGAGGGCGCGCGCGAACTCGGTGCGCCAAGCCTTGCTGATGCGCTGTGGCTATACGGCTCCAGCGAGGCCGAGATCGCCCGCCAGATCCGGGCTCCAAAACACGGCATCATGCCGGCTTGGAAGCGTCGCCTTGGCGAGGACACCGTGAAAAAGCTCGCAATCTTCGTCCATTCTCTTGGCGGCGGGGAATAGCCGTTGGTGTTCGACCAGCCCCAAGTGGAGCGACTGGAGGCCGAAGCGGTCAACTCCGCCAAGGTGCGCCAGCCGCTGTACGCGGCGCGCAAGAAGATTTTTCCCAAGCGGGCCTCGGGCGCCTTTCGCCGCTTCAAGTGGCAGGTCATGGCGATCACGCTGGCCATCTACTATCTGACGCCGTGGCTGCGCTGGGACCGCGGCATGCATGCCCCCGATCAGGCAGTGCTGGTCGACATTGCCAACCGGCGGTTCTATTTCTTTTTCATCGAAATCTGGCCGCAGGAGTTCTTCCTTGTCGCCGGGCTGCTGGTCATGGCCGGCATCGGGCTGTTTCTTGTCACCTCCACGGTGGGCCGGGCCTGGTGCGGCTACGCCTGCCCGCAGACGGTGTGGGTCGATCTGTTCCTGGTGATCGAGCGTGCCGTCGAGGGCGAGCGCAATGCCCGCATGAAGCTCGACAAGGCCCCGTGGACGGGCGACAAGATCGCCAAGCGCACTGTCAAGCATGGTATCTGGCTGATCATCGCGGTGGCCACCGGCGGCGCCTGGATCTTCTATTTCGCCGACGCGCCCACTTTGGCGCTGGACTTCGCCACCGGTCACGCCGCACCGGTGGCCTACATCACCGTCGCCATCCTCACCGCCACGACGTACGTTTTCGGCGGCCTGATGCGCGAGCAGGTGTGCACTTACATGTGCCCATGGCCGCGCATTCAAGCCGCGATGCTCGACGAGAGCTCGCTCACCGTCACCTACAACGACTGGCGCGGCGAGCCGCGCTCGCGCCATGCCAAGAAGGCAGCGGCTGCCGGCGAAATCATCGGCGACTGCGTCGACTGCAACGCCTGTGTCGCGGTATGCCCGATGGGCATCGATATTCGCGATGGTCAGCAGCTTGAATGCATCACCTGCGCGCTGTGCATCGATGCCTGCGATGGGGTCATGGACAAGATCGGCAAGGAGCGCGGTCTCATCTCCTATGCCACGCTGTCGGATTATCAGGCCAACATGGCCCTGGCGACCGGGGGCGGCGCCCATGCCATCAACCCGGACCTGGTTCGCGATACAACGGCCAGGCTCTCCGACAAGGTCCGCCGGCTCAGCCTGCGCCACATCTTCCGGCCGCGCGCGTTCGTCTACTTTGGCATTTTGGTGTTTATCGGCCTCATGATGGTGTACGCGCTGCTTGCACGCGACCGGCTGCAGATCAACGTCCTGGCCGACCGCAATCCGCAGTTCGTCGTGCTGTCGGACGGCTCGATCCGCAATGGCTATACGGTCCGGCTGCTCAACATGATCCCCGAACCGCGCAACGTTGCGCTGTCGCTGGTCGGGCTGGAGGGTGCCACCATGTCGATCACCGGCCTCGACCAACCGGACGGGCGCTTCTTCGAGGTCCCCATCGAGCCTGACCGGGTTCGCAGCCTCAAGGTCTTCGTGCGGTTGCCGGCAGACCAGATCCAGGGGTCGGCCGCCGCCTTCCGCTTCCGCGTCGAAGATCGCGCCAGCACCGAGGCCGACGAGTATGTCGCCACCTTCAACCTGCCGGAGTCCAGGCTATGACTAGGCCTTCGCGTCCGTTCACCGGCTGGCACATGCTCGCCGTCATGATCGCTTTTTTCGGCGTCATCGTTGCCGTCAACGTGACCATGGCGACGTTGGCGCTGACCAGTTGGACCGGCCTGGTTGTCCAGAACTCCTACGTCGCCAGCCAGGAGTTCAATGACAGGGCCCGAGCCGGGCGGGCCCAGGCGGCGCTTGGGTGGGACGGCCGGCTTGCCTACGCCGACGGAGTGCTGCGCTACGCGTTGGTGGGTGAGACCGGCGCTGCGGTGGATGTCACGGGTGTTCAGGTGATGCTCGGGCGCCCGGCCTACGAAGCAGACGACAGCGAGCTGGTGCTGGCGCCCAACGGCGATGGCAGCTTCAGCGGCGCGGCCGCGCTCGGCGACGGGCAATGGATCGTCAGGGTTTCAGCCGAAGCGGGCCTGGCCGAGCCCTATCTCGACATTCGCCGCATCTTCGTACGCAACGGGACCGCGCGATGAGCTGTTGCGGGCACAAGGCGGGATCCCACCCGAAAACCGAACCGATGCCCACGCTCAAAGGCGTTGAGCCATTTGGGCCGTCCTGCAGCGACGCCTCGGCAGAGGCTGCCGATCAAGCTGCCGATGAACTATTGTTGTCCAGCCGTCGGCTCGGCGACGGGCGCCATCAGGTCGAGTTGTCGGTGCCCGGCATCCATTGCGGCGGCTGCATAGCGGCTATCGAATCCGCCCTTGGCAAGCTGCCGGGCGTCGAGGAGGCGCGCGTCAATTTCTCCACCCGTCGCGTCTCGGTGACGTGGCGGGGCGAGGAACCGCCGCGGCTGGTGGAGACGCTGAGCGGCGCCGGTTACAGCGCCCATCTGTTCGACGAGACGGCCGACCAGAAGGACGAGGTTCTCTCCGAACTGGTGCGCGCACTCGGTGTGGCAGGCTTTGCGGCGGCCAACATCATGCTGCTGTCGGTCTCGGTGTGGTCAGGTGCCGAAGATGCCACGCGCGACTTTTTCCACATTGTCTCGGCGCTGATCGCGGTGCCGGCGCTGGCCTATTCGGGGCGTATCTTCTTCCGATCGGCGCTGGCGGCACTCAGCCGGGGCCGCACCAACATGGACGTGCCGATCTCGCTGGGCGTGCTGACGGCTTTTGCGATGAGCCTCTACGAGACGCTCAACAGCGGCCCGCATGCCTATTTCGACGCTGCCGTGACGCTGCTGTTCTTCCTGCTCATCGGCCGCACGCTCGATCACCTGATGCGCGAGCGGGCGCGCACCGCCGTCAAGGGACTGGCGCGGCTGTCGGCCAGGGGCGCCACGGTGATCCGCGCCGACGGCGGGCGCGATTATCTGCCGGTCGCCGATCTCATGGCGGGCATGACGATCCAGCTCGCCGCCGGCGAGCGGGTGCCGGTCGATGCGCGCGTCACGGCCGGCGTGTCCGATCTCGATTCGTCGCTGGTGACCGGCGAGAGCGCGCCGCAGCGCGTCGCGCAAGGCTCGCAGTTGCAGGCCGGGACGCTCAACCTCACCGGCCCGTTGCGCATCGAGGCGCTGGCCGCCGCAAAAGACTCGTTTCTCGCCGAGATGGTGCGCCTGATGGAGGCGGCCGAAGGCGGTCGGGCCCGCTACAGGCGCATCGCCGACCGCGCAGCCCAACTCTATGCACCCGTGGTGCATGTTGTCGCGCTGGCGACCCTGATCGGCTGGGTCATGGTGTCGGGCGACTGGCACAACGCCATTCTCATTGCCATCGCGGTGCTGATCATCACCTGTCCTTGCGCGCTCGGCCTGGCGGTGCCGATCGTGCAGGTGGTGGCGGCGCGGCGGCTGTTTGAGGCCGGCATCATGGTCAAGGACGGTTCAGGCCTCGAACGGCTGGCCGAGGTGGACACCGTGGTGTTCGACAAGACCGGGACCCTCACCGAGGGTGCGCCGCAGCTGGTGAACCAGACCGGCATTGAACCCGCCCATCTCGCCGTGGCCGCTCAGATGGCCAGCCATTCCAGCCATCCGATTTCGCGATCCATTGCCGCCGCCACCCCTCGCGCCTCGGCCGACCCGACGGCGTTCGACACGATAGCTGAGCATCCCGGCTTCGGCATCGAGGCAACTCGGGACGGAGAGGTCTGGCGGCTTGGCCGGCCCGACTGGGCGTGCTTGAAGGGCGATGATCTCAACGCCGGTGCGGACACATCCGGCGCTGTGCTTGCGCGCGGTGGCCATGCGCTGGCCACCTTCCAGTTCGAGGACCGGATGCGCGCCGACGCCGCGACGACGGTTGCCGGACTGAAACGCGCCGGGATCGGTGTTGAGATGGTCTCCGGCGATCGCCCGGCCGCGGTGGCGGCGATGGCCGCCAGGCTGGGCGTGGAGACCTGGGCCGGGCGGGTGCTGCCAGTCGGCAAGACGGAGCGCTTGGACCATCTGGCGGGCGAGGGCCGCAAGGTGCTGATGGTCGGCGACGGGCTCAATGATGCGCCGGCCCTGGTCGCGGCTCATGTCTCGATGGCGCCGGCAAGCGCGGCCGATATCGGGCGCACCGCGGCGGACTTCGTCTTCCTGCGCCCGAGCTTGAGCGCGGTCGTCACGGCGCTCGACATCTCCAGACGGGCAGGCCGACTGATCCGGCAGAACTTCGCGCTCGCCATCGCCTACAATGTCATCGCGGTGCCGATCGCAGTGCTCGGCTACGTGACGCCGCTGGTTGCCGCCCTGGCCATGTCGCTGTCGTCGATCATCGTCGTTGCCAACGCCATGCGGCTGCGCCCGGGGCAATCGGCCGCAAAGCCCGAGACAACCCTGGTGCCGGCGCGCCGGCCGTCAGCAGCATTGGGGACCGTCGAGGGATGAGCAATCTCGTTTATCTCATTCCCATCGCCCTCCTTCTCGGCGGTATCGGCCTTGCGGCCTTCCTGTGGTCGCTGAAGAGCGGCCAATACGATGATCTCGACGGCGCGGCGATGCGGATCCTGCTCGATGACCGCGAGGGCGATGAGTAGCTTCTCGCCCAGCAAATACCAGAATTCACCTTCGCCCGAGGATTCACGCTCACCGGCCCTGATGGCAGCGCAGTCGTCAACATCTTCGGGGCATGGAACGAGGCGGGCCGGTGCTCAATACTCAGAGGGCCGTGAGGGAGGCCGTATCGTAATCCATCGACCAATCCATCGCGGCGCGCACCGCGAAACGGGCCGACAGGCGCGCGACGCCGGTGATCGCGATGAACATGGCGACGTAGTGACCGAGACCGATGACGGCGCCGAGAGCATCCATGGCGGGATTGTCCGTCCCGCAGCTTAACCAGCCGTTACTCGCCCGCAGCGGTCTGGGGCAAGGCAACTAGGCCGCTGCCGTTGCCCGCTGGCGGCTAACTGGCCTTGCATCCATTTCTTGTTCTGACCGCCCCAGTTTGGACTCAAAATCTGCCGATCACGCCGCCCGCTGCTATCGTCGCATCACCTGAACTGCTGCCGCCGCTGCCCACCACCCTGGGAGCGGTGGCACAGCCGGCCAGGATCAGGACCCATCCGAAAACTGCCAGCATTCGCAAGATTGCGCTCATTCAACTGAGCTCCGCCGCATTGCCGCCTGGTTCGGGTTGACGCTGCCGCCTAGCAAACCGCTCAGAACTTGCGATAGGCCTGATTGAGCTCGATCAGCGGGTGGCTGGCCGACATCTGGAACCTGATTAGCAACTCGCGGGCGATCATGTCGCGGTCCTGCTGGTTCTTGGGCAGCTTGAGGCTTTTGGGGATGCGCACCCAGCCGTTGATGTTGCGGTCAAAGATTGCCGGCTCGCCTTCCTCATAGCCCATGTGAACGTCCTCGAGCCAGTTCAGGTCGTCCCAGCCCATGTACTCCATGTAGGACTTGAGGAACGGTGTGAGCCGGGAATAGTCGGGCAGCAGGTTCACGTCGTAGCGGTAGCCGATGTGCTGGCCGATCTCCTTTTCGCGTTCGGACTGAAGGCCCTGGCGATCGGCGATGAACTGGTCGACGTCCCTGATCTCGGAACCCTTGTAGCTCGAACCGGCCATCTTTTCTCTCCTTCGGAGGGGTGAATGGTGAATAGTGAGTAACAGAAGTCGGCCATGCACTCCTCACCACTCACTACTCACTATTCACTCAGTAGCGGTGATAGTCGTCCACGCCCACTGTGTAGTTGGTGCCGGCCAGCGGCACTTTCGCCATGGCAGAGGCCTCCATGGTCAGGGCCGCCAGATCCTCGGGCTCGAGCGAGTGAACGTTGGTCTTGCCGCACGCCCGGGCCAGCATCTGGCACTCCATGGTCAGCGTGTGCAGGAAATTATACACCCGTTCGGCCGCCTGCTCCGGGTCGAGGCGCTTCCTCAGCTCGGGATCCTGGGTTGTCACCCCGACCGGGCAGCGGCCGGTATGGCAGTGGTAGCAGTAGCCCGCCTCCACTCCGATCTCGCGCGGATAGTCGGTCACGCCCTCGATGTGGCGGTTGCAATTGAGCGCCATCAGCACCGAGTGGCCGATGGCGATGGCATCGGCGCCGAGCGCCATGGCTTTCGCGACATCGCCGCCGTTGCGGATGCCGCCGGCATAAACGAGCGAGATCTCGCCGCGCCTGCCGAGTTCGTCGATGGCCCGCCTGGCGTCGCGAATGGCAGCGATGCCGGGAACGCCGGTATCCTCGGTAGCGATGTGCGGACCCGCCCCGGTGCCGCCCTCCATGCCGTCGATGTAGATCGAGTCGGGGTCGCACTTGACCGCCATGCGCACGTCGTCATAGGTGCGCGCCGCGCCGAGCTTGAGCTGGATCGGCACCTCGTGATTGGTCGCCTCGCGGATCTCCTGGATCTTGAGCGCCAGGTCGTCGGGGCCGAGCCAGTCGGGATGGCGGGCCGGCGAGCGTTGGTCGATGCCGGCCGGCAGCGAGCGCATCTCGGCCACCTGGTCAGTGACCTTCTGGCCCATGAGATGGCCGCCGAGGCCGACCTTGCAGCCCTGGCCGATGAAGAACTCGACCGCGTCGGCAAGGCGCAGGTGATGCGGATTAAAGCCGTAGCGCGACTGGATGCACTGATAGAACCACTTGATCGAGTAGCGCCGCTCGTCGGGGATCATGCCGCCTTCGCC
>CAYWVA010000119.1:0-7422 GCA_964461545.1 uncultured Rhizobiaceae bacterium
CCGCCGACCCACGCATTACGAATGCGTTGCTCTACCGACTGAGCTACACCGGCATCACGGGCCCGCCTGTCGCGAGGCGAGGCAAGTTGTCTAGAGATACCCCGAGCGGGCGCGCCGTTCAAGCCGCCCCGCGGCATGGCGGCATCATACGACACTACGGGGTCCTCGGGGACGGCCTTGCGCTCGGGCGGCAGGGCGGCTATCGAGCCCGCCTGCGAGGTAAACCCATGACTGCGCAACGAATCGTGCCCGAGCCGCGGCCCGGCATCCTGGACATTGCACCCTATGTGCCGGGCAGGACAGAGGCGATGGGCTGCGCCAGGCCCTACAAGCTGTCGTCGAACGAGTCCGCACTGGGCACGAGCCCGCATGCCGCTGCCGCCTTTCGCGCCGCTGCCGACAGTCTCCACCTTTATCCCGACGGCTCGGCCGCCAAGCTGCGCCAAGCCATCGCCGACCGCCATGGCCTGCATCGCGAGCACATCATATGCGGCGCCGGTTCGGACGAACTGCTGGCGCTGCTGGCGCACGCCTATCTCGGACCGGGAGACGAAGCGATCCACAGCGCCCACGGCTTTCTGGTCTATCCGATCGCCATCCGGGCCAGCGGTGCGGTCCCCGTGGCGGCGCCTGAACACGCGCTCACCGCAAGCGTCGACGAGATCCTGGCGCGAGTCTCGGCGCGCACCAAGATGGTCTTCCTCGCCAACCCCAATAATCCGACCGGCACCTATCTCTCCTTTGACGAGGTCAAGCGGCTGCATGGCGGGCTTCCCGAGCGCTGCCTGCTGGTGCTCGATGCCGCCTATGCCGAGTACGTCCGACGCAACGACTATGCCGCCGGAATGGAGCTGGTGGCGAGTGCTGACAACGTCGTCATGACCCGCACGTTTTCCAAGGCCTATGGGCTGGCGGCGCTGCGGCTCGGCTGGGCTTACTGCCCGGCCCATGTCGCCGATGCGCTCAACCGCATCCGCGGACCGTTCAATGTCAACGGCCCGGCCATCGCGGCCGGCATCGCCGCGCTGGAGGATCAGGCCCATCTCGACGCCGCCATTGCCCACAACGAACGCTGGCTGCCTTGGCTCACACAGCAGATCTCGGATCTCGGCCTTGAGGTCACGCCGAGCGCCGGTAACTTCATTCTCATTCACTTTCCCGCCGATGAGCCCTTGGGCGCCAAGGCCGCCGACATGTTTCTCTCCCGCCGCGGACTGGTGCTGCGGCGTATGGAAGCCTATGGTTTGGGGCGCGCTTTGCGCGCCTCGGTCGGCGGGGTGGAGGCCAATCAGGCCCTGGTCGCTGCCTTGCGGGAGTTCATGAGCGGGGCGGGCTGATTGCCATGAAAGTCATGTTCGAGCGGGTCGCGCTGATCGGCCTCGGCCTCATCGGCGCCTCGCTGGCCCATGTGGTGCGCCGGGAAAGCCTTGCCCGCCACATCGCCGGCCATGCCAAATCCGGGGCTACCCGGACCCGGGCGGTGGAACTCGGGCTGTGCGACAGCGTGCACGACACCGCGACGGGCGCGGCGGCCGGCGCCGATCTGATCGTTCTGTGCGTGCCGGTGAGTGCCTGCGGTCCCCTCGCCAAGGACATGGCCGGCGTAATTGCACCCGGCACCATCCTCACCGACGTCGGTTCGGTCAAGGCGGCCGTCATCCGAGATGTCGCCCCTCATGTCCCCGACGGGGTCGATTTCGTCCCCGGCCATCCGATCGCCGGCACCGAATATTCCGGGCCGGATGCCGGATTTGCAGAGCTCTTCCACAATCGCTGGTGCATCCTGACGCCGCCTGACGACTGCAGCCCCAAGGCGGTCGAGCGGTTGACGGCCTTCTGGACGGCGTGCGGGGCCCATGTGGACCTCATGACGCCCGACCACCATGATCTGGTGCTCGCCATCACCAGCCATCTGCCCCATCTCATCGCCTACAACATCGTCACCACCGCTGCTGATCTCGAGGAGGTGACGAAGTCGGAGGTGATCAAGTATTCCGCCGGCGGCTTTCGCGATTTTACGCGCATTGCGGCGTCCGATCCGGTCATGTGGCGCGATGTCTTCCTCAACAACCGGGAAGCGGTGCTCGAGATGCTGGGGCGCTTCTCGGAAGACCTGTCGGCGCTGCAACGGGCGATCCGCTGGGGCGACGGCGAAAAGCTGTTTCAGCTGTTCAGCCGGGCGCGCGAGATCCGCCGCGGCATCATTGCCGCCGGCCAGGACACGGCCGCTCCCGATTTCGGCCGGCCGCACTGAAGGCCATCAGCGCGGGGCGCGCTTGGCCAGGATGCGCTGCAGAGTGCGCCGGTGCATGTTGAGCCGCCGAGCGGTTTCGGACACATTGCGGTTACACAGCTCATAGACCCGCTGGATGTGCTCCCAGCGCACCCGGTCGGCCGACATGGGGTTTTCGGGCAAGGCGGCGCGCTGATCGGCCCCGGCAATCAAGGCATTGTAGACCGCATCGGCATCGGCCGGCTTGGCGAGGTAGTCGATGGCCCCAAGCTTCACCGCAGTGACCGCAGTGGCAATGTTCCCGTAGCCGGTCAGCACGATGGCGCGCGCCTCGGGACGGGCCTGATGGAGCGCCTCGATGACGTCGAGCCCGCTGCCGTCGGCGAGCCTGAGATCGACCACGGCATAGCCCGGTGGGGCGCGGCGCACTTCGGCCACGCCTTCGCTCACCGACTCCGCCGTGCGCACCGCGAATCCGCGCGCCTCCATGGCGCGCGCCAGCCGGGTCAGAAATGGCTTGTCATCGTCGACCAGGAGCAGGTCGCGATCGTCGCCAAGGCTCGCATCGGTCATGTCATCCATCCACGCTCATGGGGTGCCTGGCCACCACACCCCCTACCAAGTACCCATATAGAACGCCGCACCCGCCAGACCAACCAATTCCAGCCACGTTGTCGCTGGTCGATGATCTGCCCGGGTTAGGTCGCACACGACTTGCCCGATTACCGGTCTCCTTGGGGAGGTGGAGCGAGGAACGGACGACGTGGCGGCAGGATCGCGGGATGACCGAGATCGCCGCCGTCGAGACCGCCAACCGGTTCATCGCCGTGGCCGACACTTCTGACCTGACTGGGAACGAGTGGATCGAGGAGGAGCGTGTGAACGCGGCGCTGCCGGCTCCGGGCCCTTTAAGCGCCGGCGGCCGCCACTCAGGCGGCCGCGAAAGCTTGCATTCGAGTCATTCCGCCCGCCGCCGCTGCGATGTGGGCCATAACAAGGTTGTTCACCACTTCGGAATGAGTAAGAGGGCCCATGTGCCCGGCGTCCATGATGCGTTCACTCGCCGAGCCGGGGATCAAGGCGGCGAGGCCTTCGGCCACCACCCGGGTCGGTGCCGGCGCGAACTCGCCCACCATGACCAGAACGGGAAAGCGAAATGCCCTATAGGCGGAACGCGGCGTATCCTCCTCAAACAGGGCCAGGAAATCCAGACAGGCCTTTGGGAGATACCGCACCATCTCCGCCTTCAGCTCGGGTTTCATCGCCGCCCAGCTTCCCTCCCCATTCCAGTAGTCGACGAAGCGCGCCGCCCCGGCCTGATAATTGCCGCTCAGCAGCCCATCGGCCGCCGCCTTGGCGACCCAACGGATCTCACCGAATGCAGCCCTCCCTCTGGGTCCCAGCAAGCGGAGCAGATGGAATGCGGAGGGCTCATAGAGGACAAGGCTGGCAATCCGGTTCGGCACCATCGTGGCGAGCTTCAGGGCAACGCCGCCACCGTAGGAGTGCCCAACGAGATGAAACCGGCCCTGCGCGAGATCTGGCAGGGACAGCACGCGTTCCGCCTCGTCGGCAAGGCTGAAGGCGTGCTGTCCCGACCAGTGGCCGACGCTTGGCGTGCCGTAGAGGTCAGGCGCGATCAGGTGAATCTCGCCTGCCGCCTGCTCCCGCAGCTTGCGCCACTGACGTCCGGAGGCGCCTGAGCAGTGCAGCGCCAGCGTCTTGACTTCGCCCGTCATGCGGCTGTGAAAGGTCACGGCCTTCGTCTCCAGGCGATGTCGGGGAAAACGACGAAGCGCGGTCGATCGTCGCGGGAATTGATGCGATCGATCTCGAGGCGGGAGATGCCAATGTCTCGCAGCAGATAATCGGGCAGCTGCATGAGATGGTGACGATCACGCCGAACCTTGTGCTGGCGCCGCAGTTCCGCGAGAAGCCTGCCGACCATTGCCGCAACGGCCTGCCACGCTTCACTGCGGCCGGCATCGGATCTTTCGAATGACATGACGCTCATGTTGGTCTCTCCTTTTCAAGCTGGCGCCCGGTTGGCGCCGATGGGGAGAAGATGGCGGGCAAGCGTGAGGGCGAGCGTGTGATCGAGCGTCTGAAAGGCAGCCGGGCTCCGTGGTTTTCAAGAAACCAAGGAGTCGGAGTCCCTGCATCCTGGCATCGCGGCCGAATGATTACGAGCCGCCGCCGCGCTCCATCACAAGAGTACGCACATCGCCCAGCACCAGATTCGGGTCGAGGAAATCGAGGCTGTAGATGTTGCGGATGGTGCCCTCGGGGTCGATGAGGAAAACACGAAGAACGTGGTTGAGCGCGCCGGCAGGATCGTTCCGGTCCGGCTTGCGGCCGACCGTCTGGTCGTAAGCGGCCAGGACGGGTGCAAGGCTGGTGGCATCGGTCGCGGTGAGGAAAAGCCACTCAGGGGTCGCGCCGGAGCTCCCGCGCCACT
This sequence comes from uncultured Rhizobiaceae bacterium, assembly GCA_964461545.1. Classification (GTDB taxonomy): domain Bacteria; phylum Pseudomonadota; class Alphaproteobacteria; order Rhizobiales; family Aestuariivirgaceae; genus CAYWVA01. The sequence continues at coordinate 4,692 of CAYWVA010000119.1, forward strand.
GCTCGGCATATTCGCGCATCGTTTCGGGGGTATCGTGCTCGGGGTCGAAGCTCATGGTGATGAGCCTGAGGCTCGCTGCAATGGCGGGCTCGTGGACCGCGAGCTCATGGAGCAGGAGCAGCCGCAAAGTGGCGGTCGAACAGACGTCTGCACATTGCGTGTAGATGAACGCAAGTACCGTCACCTGGCCCGCGACGAGATCGGCGACGTCGTGCAACCGGCCGTTCTCGTCGAGAACCGATCCCCCCGCCGCTCGTTTGATGGGCGGCAGGCGGTAGGAGCCGGGCTCGGGGAGCGCGAAGGCGTATTTGTAGGCCGGCCCGGTCGCCTTGGGCCCATGCGCACCGTCATGGGCCGCAGCCGGGATGGCGGTGAGCAGCGCGCCCAGCATGGCGCCGATGAAAACCGTCTTGCGTGGCATGATGTCATCTCCAAAGGCCAAGGGGCCCGAGCGGGCCCCAGCATGAACCTAGTTGTAGAGCGCCGCAGAGCCAAACCGCATAAGGTGCGGGCGGCCGAGATTCTCGGCGAGAAAATCGAGCTCGAAGCGAGGCTTGAGCTCGGTCCCAGTCCAGGTATAGGCCCTGAGGAACTGCTCGCCGGCCTCGCCGGGCTTGTCCCACGCCGCCAAAAGCGAGCTCGTGAAATAGAGGCGCTCGCCGTCCCAGCTCTGGGACACCATGTTCACCTGCTTGCCGATCTGCTTCTCGTAAATCTGCTTGGGGTTATGCGGATCTGACACGTCGTAGACCCGCGTCTTGCCGTCCATGAAGGTGTCGACAAACAGCCGCTGGTCGTCGGCGCTCAAAGAGATATCGACCGGAACCGGCATGTCGGCCGGGTTGCCGATGTCGGCGACGTCCTTGGCCTGCCACTCGCCGTTGTCGTCCTCGTAGACGAGCCAGATCTTGGAGGTGAGTGCGGTCGAGGTGAAGGCGTAGTTGTTGTCCTCGCCCCAGGCCCAGCGCACCTCGAGCGGCAGCCCCGGCACGTTGAAGATCTTTTTCGGCGTGCGGGCGTGGAAGTCCCACAGCACCATGGAGTTGCCCATCTGCTTCATCGCCTCGGGGTCGCCGGCAACCTCGCCGAAGGGGCGCATGTAGTTGTTACGTCCGGTGAAGGACGAGGTCAGCATAACGTTCTTGCGCGGCAGCACGCGGGCATCGTAGCCGTAGCCGTCGGCCATCTCGCCGTTCTCGGCACCTTGCGGGTCATCGGCCGTTGGCATCCAGTGGGTGGCGATGTATTCGCCCTCGTTGGAATACTCCACAAGTGCCGAGCGCCCGGTTCCCTTGTCGTTGGACAGCGATGAGATCAGCATGCGGCCGGGCAGCGCATAGGCACCGTGCGGACCGACCACGCCGCCGCTCCTTTCGGTGAAGTCCGTGATGGTCTTTACCAGCTTCGGATTGGCCGGGTTGGTGGCCACGTCGAAGATGAAGATGTGGCTCGTGTCGAGGCCTGCGAGCCATAGAAAGCGGCGGTCGTCGGTGAAGCCGCCGTGATGGGCTTCGTGCTGGCCACCGACGGAATCCACATCGATGACCTGGCCAAACGTGGGCGAGTTCTCGCGCACGTCGATGGTGACGACCTTGTCGGACCCGTCGCCGACGCCATCGACACCGAGCGTCCAAACATAGACGTACTCCTCATGGCCGGTGATCTTTGCCATGTAGGGCGACTGGCAGGTCTCATCCGCCACGGCGGGGCCGGCCATGCCGGCCATGAGTGCGGTCACCGCCGCGGCGCCGAGCATCGAACGGATTAGGGTGTTGTGCGTCATGTCGTGCCTCCTCGGGAGAATGGTTGCCCATTGCGGCTCTTGCCGTGGCCAACCACTCTCAAAGCCTCGTGGCACTGCGCGTGGAAAGCAGCGTGGTAACTCGTGTTGGCAGCGTTGGAATCTCGGTCGCGGTCACGCCGCCGTGGTCTGGCGCGGATGCAGCCAGTTCGGCAGCAGCTGATCCGGGTCGATGGACGCGGTCTCGTCGACTTCCACGCCGTTCAGCTTCAGTAGACGCTGCAGCGCCCCTGTCCTATAGGCTTCGAACACCTCCGCACAGCCGCCGATGAACGCGCCGCCGATGAAAATTTGCGGGATGGTGTGGACGGCGGTGCGTGCCGACAATGCCGTCCTGACTTGGCCGCCCCAGCCGTCGGCCTGGAAGGCGGCTGAGTCGAGGTCGATCGAGCGGTAGGGCACGTTCAGCTTCGCCAAGAGCTTGCGCACCGACCAGCAGAATTCGCACCATTCAAGTGCAAACATCACGACTGGCGGACCCGACCCGTCGATCGCCTCGGCCACAAAGGCCACGGCCTCGGGGTTGGCCGCGACGGGTGCCTGGGGCGAGGCTGCCGGCGCAGGCAACGGCGACGGATCGAAGCGATAGCCTGGAGTGGAGCGTGCAACAGCGACTTCGCCGTCATCCATGTCGGCGGGGATGTCCTCGAACAGCGGTGTGCTCAGATACCGTTCACCGGTGTCGGGAAGCATGCACAGAATGGTGCTGCCCTGCGGCGCCGTTTGAGCGATCTGCAGCGCACCGGCCAAGGTGGCGCCCCCGGTTATGCCGGTGAGGATTCCCTCCAGCCTTGCCAGGTCGCGCGACAGACGCAGAGCCTCTGCCCCGCTCACCGCGACGATTTCGTCAATGAGGCCGGCCGTGACCGCGTCCTGCACCAGCTTGGGAATGAAATCGGGGCTCCAGCCCTGCATCAGGTGCGGGCGAAA
>CAYWVA010000120.1:0-7315 GCA_964461545.1 uncultured Rhizobiaceae bacterium
CGCGATGTGCGCCCTAGTGGTGCTCGTCACACTGTCCGTGCCAGGATTGGCCGGCGATCCGGAGCCGAGCGAGGTCGAAGCCGACATTGAGCTCAGGGCAATCAACCAGCAGCTTGAACACGCGCGCCAGCAAGAACAGGCGATGGCCGGCAGGCTCACCGCGCTTGAATCGGAGGCCGCGACCGTTTCGCGCCGGCTGGCTGAGACAGCGGCGCGCATCCAGTCGCGCGAGGCGATGGTCACAGCCGGAGAGGACGTCTTGCAGCAGATCGAAGCCGAAGAGCAGGATCTGCTGGCCGGCCTCGAGCGCCGGCAGGACGCCCTGAGCGAGCTGCTGGCGGGCCTGCAGCGGCTGGAGTCTAATCCGCCGCCGCCGTTCGTCACGCGGCCCGATGACGCACTGTCGGTGCTGCGCGGTGCCATGCTGTTCGGTGCCATCGTGCCGGCTCTCAAGGCCGAGACTGCAGCGCTTGCGAGCCAGCTCGCCCGCATCGAGAACCTGCGGGCGGCGCGGTATAACCAGCAGCGCGAGCTTACTCAGCACCTCGACCGGCTTGCCGCGGCTCGCGCCGAACTTCACGACCTGCACGCCCGTAAGCTTGCGCTCATGGATGAGGCCCGCGGCCGGCTCGAAGCCGAGCGCAAACGGACCCACGAACTTGCCGCCAGGGCCACGTCCTTGCAGGAGCTGCTCTCCAGCCTGACTGAGGCGCGTCAACGGGCAGAGAAGGAGCAGCGCAACGCTGCCGAAGAGGAGGAGCGCCGTCGACTTGCCCTCCTCAATCAGCCCCGCATTGCCTTCACGGCCATGCGAGGCCAGATCGAATACCCCGCCCAGGGCCAACGGGTGCGCGAGTTCGGCGAGGCCGACGGGTTCGGCAGCCACTCAAGAGGCCTCTATATCGCCACCCGCCGCCTGGCCCAGGTGACCGCGCCTGCCGATGGCGAGATTGAATTCGCCGGCGAATTCCGCTCCTACGGGCAGCTCTTGATATTGAACGTGGGAGAAGGGTATCATGTGCTCCTGGCGGGGTTGGGCATGATCACGGCAGAGGCCGGCCAAGCGCTGCGTGCCGGCGAGCCGATCGGCTCCATGGGAGAGACGCCGGCCCGCGGGACCTTGATCGGCGATCGGCTGGATGACCCGAGCCCGATCCTGTATATTGAGTTTCGGAAGGACGGCAGCGCGATAGATCCTTCGGCCTGGTGGGTTGGCAGCCGTAAAGAGGCACGTAGATAATGCGAAAGAATACTGTGAAATCGATCGGACTGGTGGCGGCAGGCGCGATTGCAGCCACAGCACTTTGGCACGCGTTCGATGCCGCGGTGGCGGGCAACGCGGATACCTATCGCCAGCTGAACCTGTTCGGAGACGTTTTCGACCGCGTGCGGTCGGACTACGTCGAAATGCCGGATGAGGAAAAGCTGATCGATTCGGCCATTAACGGCATGTTGGCGGCGCTCGATCCGCACTCAAGCTACATGAACGCCAAGCGGTTCCAGGACATGCAGGTCCAGACCCGCGGCGAGTTCGGCGGCCTGGGCATCGAGGTGACCATGGAGAACGGACTCGTTCAGGTGGTGGCACCGATCGACGACACGCCGGCAGAGCGGGCCGGCATCCTGAGCAACGACCTGATCACCCACATCGATGGCGAGCAGGTGATGGGCCTCACTCTGAGCGAGGCGGTCGACAAGATGCGCGGCCGGGTCAACACGCCGATCACCCTTACGATCATGCGCCCAGGCCGCGACGAGCCGTTCGATGTCCGTCTGGTCCGGGCAGTCATCCGCATTCAGGCTGTCAAGTTCGAGCGCGAGGATGATGTCGGCTACATCCGCATCAGCTCGTTTAACGAGAAGACGTCTGACAACCTGAAGCTTGCCATCAATTCGCTGAGTGCGGAGATGGGCGAGAACCTGAAGGGTTACATCCTGGATTTGAGGAACAATCCGGGCGGCCTGCTCGACCAGGCGATCTCGGTGTCAGACGCCTTTCTGGAGCGCGGTGAAGTGGTCTCCACCCGGGGTCGTAACGCCAACGAGACGCAGCGCTACAGCGCCCGGAGCGGTGATTTCTCGAAGGGCAAGCCCGTCGTGGTGCTCATCAATGGCGGGTCCGCCTCGGCGTCTGAGATCGTGGCTGGCGCCCTCAGAGACCATGAGCGGGCCACCGTCATCGGCACCCGGTCCTTCGGCAAGGGCTCGGTTCAAACGATCATTCCGCTTGGCGGCCAAGGTGCCTTGAGGCTTACCACGGCTCGCTATTACACCCCCTCGGGGACCTCGATCCAGGCCACCGGCATCGTGCCCGATATCGTCATCGAGCAGGACCTGCCGGAGGACATGCAGGCGAGCGCCGACCGGGCCGAGCGTGGCGAGGCAAGCCTGCGCGGTCATCTCAAGAGCGAGAATGGCGAGGAGCAGTCGGGCTCGTCGTCCTACGTCCCAAGGGAGAAGGAGAAAGACAAGCAGCTTCAGGCGGCCATAGATCTGCTGAACGGCAGGACGGTGACGCCAACTCCCCAGGCCGCCAGCCAAAAGACGGTCAAGGACGCAACTCCGTCCGACACCTCGGATGTCCCGACCAGCAACTAAGCTGAACACCACACATCTTCGCTTCGCGTCAAGTCGGCCGGGCTAGTCCCGGCCGTCTTGCTGTGGCGCAACCGAGCAATGCAGGACGACCGGCAAGTGCTCTATACTGGGCACGGACGAATCACTTGGGCGGCACTTCAACGGACCCGGCCTGTCGATGGCTGACGAATTCAGACGACCCTTGCGGCGCCGGCAGTTCGCCGATCACCTGCGGCGCCTGCAGCCATCGTCGCTGGCGGCGGCGAGCCTTGCGGTGATGGCTGCAGCCATTGGTCTTGCACTATGGCTCTTCGTGTTTGCCGACACCTTCGATGGCGGCCAAGTCGTTCGGGTGAGCATCGCTCCGCCCGATCCGATTACCACCGGCTCCATCGAACCGCCCAGCAGCCCCGTCCGCCCGCCCGATCGGGTCGAGAGCGAACTCGCCCTGCCGTTGCCCGACGACTTCGCCGCCGATCAGGCGCTGGCGAGCCGGACCGAGGCGACCATCTTGCCGCGCGAGCGCGCCCTTACTCCGGCACCGGTCAACGCGGTGAGCGAGGCGGGCCCGTTCGGACCGCTGCCGCGCATCGCCAGCGACGGGCGCAAGCCGTCCGCCGTCTACGCCCGCGACGTTCCGGCTTCCGTGCTCGATTCCGATGCGCCCAAGATTGCCATCGTGCTGGGCGGCATGGGGCTTAGCCCCGAGCTCACGCGCCGAGCCATCAGGGATCTGCCCGGAGCCGTCACGCTGGCCTTCGCGCCCTATGGCGGCACAGTTCAGCAGCTTGCCGATGAGGCCCGTGCGCGGGGACATGAGGTCATGCTGCATCTGCCGATGGAGCCCTTCAACTACCCCGCCCACGATCCCGGCCCGAGGACGCTGCGGGCGGGCGAAGATGCCAGCGGAAATCTCGACAATCTGACTTGGCTGATGAGCCGGTTTGCCGGCTATGTCGGTGTGGTGAACTACATGGGTGCCCGGCTCAGCGGCGATGAAGCGGCTTTGCGCCCTGTCCTGGCCGAGATCGGCAGGCGCGGCCTGGTCTACCTCGATGATGGCTCCTCGGCGCGCAGCTTGGCGCCACAGCTCGGCCCGGACGTGCATCTGCCGGTTCGCCGGGGCATGGTGATCGATGCCAGTGCTGCGTTCAGCGATATCCGCGCCAACCTGGCTCTGCTTGAGGAGGAGGCGCATCGCTCAGGGCTGGCCATCGGCACCGGAACCGGTTTGCCGCTCACCATCGACGCCGTTCAGTCCTGGGCCCGCGATCTGGATGGGCGGGGCGTGGTCCTGGTGCCGGCCAGCGCCGCCTTTCGAACCGGCCAGCAGGTGAGCAGCGATCGATGACCGTGGCAGACAGCAACCTTCCCTATCGCCCCTGCGTCGGTATCATGCTGCTCAATTGCGACAATCTCGTCTGGCTCGGCCGGCGCTTCGACAAGGCCAACGACGAGGGCGAAGGGCAGTGGTGGCAGATGCCGCAAGGGGGAATCGATGAGGCTGAGGATCCTGCCAAGGCGGCGTTGCGCGAACTTGAGGAGGAAACCTCGGTACGCTCCGCCGAGATCATCGCCGAAGCGCCCGGCTGGCTCGTCTACGATCTCCCCAACCACCTCGTCGGAACGGCGTGGAACGGTCGCTTTCGCGGCCAGAAGCAGAAATGGTTCGCCGCCCGGTTTCTCGGTGACGACAGCGAGATCGATCTGGCGCCCAAGGGCCACACGCCGGAGTTCGACGCCTGGCGCTGGGCACCCATGGATGAGCTGCCGCAGCTCATCGTGCCGTTCAAGCGCGACGTCTACCAACAAGTGATCGCAGCCTTCCGTGACCTCGGCCGGGACTATTAATACGCTTTCCCAGTCGAAGCCTTGGCGGCCGGCAAGCCATTGGCCTGCACCTTGTGACCCACCTTGAGGCCGCCCAGCACGTATCGATCAGCAATACGAATCGTGCTGAGCTTTCCCGTCTGCTCGTGGCGGATTGTTACGGTACCATTGGCAGTGTCGACTGCGACAACGGCGCAGCATGCTTCCGCCGCCTGTGACGGCATTGCCGCCAGCGACCCGCCGACCAACAGGGCCGCCAAGATCGCTGGAGCGATCCAGCTTGTCATCGGATCCTCCCTGGTTTTGGCTGAAGGACCCGGTGATCGTAGCATCCGTGCAGTGGATCAAGAAGACGGTTTGGCCGCCCGGCTCAGTAGTCGGTCTGGAAGAACACCCCGGCTTTTGAGGAGCCGTCACGGCCGAGCGAGCCGCGCAGCTTCATCCTGTCGGAGATCTCGATATCAATATTGACCCGGGTCGAACCCGGTTCCCGGCCCTGCTCGACGCCCAGGCTCACCCGCTCGGTGATCTGACGGCCCGCCGACACCCTGGTTTCTCCGGTCTCGGTCTGAATGATCTCGAATCGGTCAAGTCCGATCGCCTGGCCCAGTCCATCCATCAACCCGCCGCCGCCGCCGCCGCTCAAGGTGGCGACCGCCGCGGCAAGCTGGGCGATCTGGAACGGCGAGAGCTGGGTGAGCGAGCTGCCGAAGATCAGCCGCGACAGCGCCTCTTCTTGCGGCAGCATCGGGGAAGACGTGATGGTGATCTCGGGCGCGGTGGCCCGGCCGGACACCAGAAGCTCGATCATGAAACCTTCACGACGCGCCACCGCGGCGAATGCGATCCGCGGGTCAAGGTCGCCGACGAAGTCGAGCTGCCCACGCTCGATCTCGACTCGCTGCCCGAGCAGGTCGAGGCGACCGCGCCGGACGAGAAATCCGCCGACCGCTGTCGGGTTGCTCAGCGTCCCCGTGAGGGTAAGCCGGCCGCCAAGCTCGACGTCAAGGCCGCGGCCGCGCACCATGAACCGGTCGCGCACCACGATCTCCACCTCAAGCGCCAGGCTGCCGCCGCGGCTGGCCCGCCGGGCCGCCATGGACGCCGCTTGCCGTTGAACCGCGCCGGGCGCGTTGAGGTGATTCACATCAAGGGCGGCGAGCGCCACCGTCAGCGGCTCATTCAAGGTGAGCTTGGGGCCTATGAGCTCCACCCGGCCGGCAAGCCGCGGCGTGCCGGCCAGCGGCCCGGTCACTGTGAGGCTGGCATCGAAGGTGGTCACCAGAAGGGTGCCGTCGCTATAATGTCCGCGTTCCAACTCGATTGTGAGGTCGGCCTGGTGCGGGGCGGCAAGGGCAATGGTGCCTGAGATCGCTGCCCGACCGTCCCTGCCGGTCGCCCCCTGAAGCTGTTCGATTCGCGCCACACCGTCGGCCAGGACAATCCGGCCGCTGGCGCGCTGCACGATCAAGCGCCCCTCGGAATCGCCGAACGTGGCGTCGGACGTGATGATGGCGCCGGTGATGGCGACGGTGTCCAGTGGCCCGGTGAGCCTGAGGTCGACGTCGAGAACGGCGTCAAGCCTGAGGCCGGCTTCGGCCAGCAGGTCGCCGACAAGCGCGCTCGGCACAGCGCCCCGCACGGTGAGGCCCACTTGGTGAGGTTCGCTCAGCGCGACCGTGCCGGAGATCGTCAACTCGGTCCGCGGAGCCCGCGCGGTGGAAGTAAAAGTGACATGCTGCTCGGCAAAGTCGCCCTCTGCCTCAAGCGCCAACAGCGGCAGGCGGTATTCGCTGAGCGCGGCAAAGGAGATGTCGCGGCCCGTCAGCTTGAAACGCGCCTGCGGCGCCTCAAGGCTGCCAGACAGCGTGGCGGTACCCGACACGGCACCGCGCGGGGCAAGATCGGGCATGAGCTTGGCAGCCACCGCCAACGGCAGGTCGCTAAGCTCGACCGTGGCATCCAGTCGCGGTGCGAACGTGCCGGCAAGGATGAAGCGGCCGCCACCGGTGACGAACTCGGCACGCTCGATGCCGATGACCTCACCTGCCAGCCGCATTGTCGCAGGCGCGACCAGTGCAAGGTCGGCATCGTCGATGCGGCCTGAAAGCTGTTCGATGGTGACGAGAAACACTTTGTCTTCGACTTGCGTCCTGGTGCGGGCGGCAAAGCGCATGCGCGGGCCGGTGGCCTCCAGCGCTACTGCGAAGGCGCGCGGACCAATCGTCTCGGTCTCGAGATTGACCGCTGCAAGCTCCACGGCCCCTGCGCGCACCCCGGTGAGGCGCATGTTGCCCCGGGGACGCGGTGTGCCAAACACATCCACCACCGTGATGTCGGCATCAACGCCGGCAGCGGCCAGCCCGCCGTAGGTGATGCTGGACCCCGCTGCCTTGATCAAGGCCGTGCTGCCGTCCCCGCGATCGGCAATCTCGATTTCGGCCTCGAGCCTGCCGCCGAGTTCGCTGAGCAGTAGCGGCCCGAGGTGCGACAGATCAGGCGCCGAGACGATCAGCCGCCCGTGCGGTGCGGCGTCGGAGGGAATGGCAAGCGCCCCCTGGATGCGCGCCGTGCCGACGGTTGCCGCCAGGATGACGCTAGGGGCCGCACCGTTGGCGCCCTCGCCGAGGCTGGCGGCGATATCGACCGGCCGCCCGTCAAGACTGCCGGTAAGGCGCAGTTCGCCCGTCGGCAGATCGGGATCGAGACGCCCGGCGACTTCGAACGCGACATCGCGGAACGGCTTGCCCATGAGGCTCACCTGGCGGCCGCGCCCGGCGATTTCGGCGTGCGGCGCGCGGCGCGAGCCCGTCAGGCTCGCCTCCACCTCGACGGCGCCGACCGCACGAGCGTCGAGCCGGGCAAGTTCGCTGAGCACGGCGCTGGCGGTGAGCTCGATGTCGTCGCC
>CAYWVA010000121.1:0-7268 GCA_964461545.1 uncultured Rhizobiaceae bacterium
TTGAGACACCTCATCACCGCTCCGTCTGGCCTTGGTCCGCAAAAGCCACTAGAACCCGCGCCATCACGTCTGGCAGCCAGGTTTTGGGCCGCGTCCGCGCAAGGCGCCGGCTGCCGTTGCTCCAGGAGGGCCCCGACCGATGGTGACCATGCAGTCTCTCGACAGCTTCAACTGCCGGCGCACTCTGCGAGTGGGAGACCAGAGCTACGTCTACTACAGCCTCAAGGCGGCGGAGGAAAACGGCCTTGAGGGCATATCGGCCCTGCCGGTGTCGCTCAAGGTGCTGCTCGAGAACCTGCTGCGCCACGAGGACGACCGCACGGTGAAGCGCGACGACATCCTTGCCATGTCGCAGTGGCTGAAAAGCAAGGGCACATCGCAGCGCGAGATCGCCTTCCGCCCGGCGCGCGTCCTGATGCAGGATTTCACCGGCGTCCCGGCGATCGTCGATCTTGCGGCGATGCGCGATGCCATGCGCAAGCTCGGCGGCGATCCTGAAAAGATAAACCCGCTGGCCGCCGTCGATCTGGTGATCGACCACTCGGTAATGGTCGATTTCTTCGGCACGTCCAGCGCCTTCCGCAGAAACGTCGAGATGGAATACGGCCGCAATCTGGAGCGCTACACCTTTCTCAAATGGGGCCAGATGGCCTTCGACAACTTCCGTGTCGTGCCACCCGGCACCGGCATCTGCCACCAGGTCAACCTCGAATATCTGGCGCGCACCGTATGGAGCGCCGAGGAGACAAGCAACGGCACGACGCTCCGGTTCGCGTTTCCCGACACGCTGGTCGGCACCGACAGCCACACCACTATGGTTAACGGCCTATCGGTCCTCGGCTGGGGGGTCGGCGGCATCGAGGCAGAGGCCGCCATGCTCGGGCAGCCGATCTCCATGGTGATCCCCGAAGTCGTCGGCTTCTGCTTGACCGGCAAGCTGCCGGAGGGGGCGACGGCCACCGACCTGGTGCTGACCGTCACCGAGATGCTGCGGGAAAAAGGGGTGGTCGGCAAGTTCGTCGAATTCTACGGGCCGGGCCTGGCAAGCTTGACGGTGGAAGACCAGGCCACCATCGGCAACATGGCACCGGAATATGGAGCAACCTGCGGCTTCTTTCCTGCCTCCGCCGAGACACTCAAATATCTCGAGGCCACCGGCCGGTCGGCCGACCTGGTCAAGCTGGTGGACGAATATGCCCGCGCCCAGGGCATTTTTCACACCCCCGACACCCCCGAACCGGTGTTCACCGACAGTCTTGAACTCGACCTTGGGCGCGTCGAGCCCTCGCTTGCCGGGCCCAAGCGGCCGCAGGACCGGGTGACCGTCGAGGCGGCCGCAGGGGGATTTGCCGACCACATGGACAGTGAATTCGGCAAGCCCGGGGCGCTGGGCCGCCGCTTCCCGATCCACGGCGTCAACTATGATCTCGGCCACGGCGACGTCGTGATCGCCGCCATCACCTCGTGCACCAACACGTCCAATCCTTCGGTGATGATCGGGGCGGGGCTGTTGGCGCGCAATGCCAACCGCCTCGGGCTCAAGGTGAAGCCCTACGTTAAGACCTCCCTTGCCCCAGGCAGCCAGGTGGTGACCGACTATCTTACCTCGTCGGGCCTACAGGCGGAACTCGACAAGCTCGGCTTCGATCTCGTCGGCTATGGCTGCACGACATGCATCGGCAATTCCGGGCCGCTGCATGATGCGATCTCCGAAGCGATCCGCGCCCATGACATCGTCGCCTGCTCGGTGTTGTCGGGCAACCGCAACTTCGAGGGCCGCATCAACCCCGACGTGCGCGCGAACTATCTGGCCTCACCGCCACTGGTGGTGGCCTATGCGCTGGCCGGATCGCTCGCCGTGAACCTCGCCAAGGACCCGCTCGGACACGACAAGGACGGCAAGCCGGTATACCTCAAGGACATCTGGCCGAGTACCGCGGAGGTGGCCGAGATCACCCGCCAGCACGTCTCCAGCAAGGCCTTCGGATCGCGCTACAAGGACGTGTTCAAGGGCGACCAGGAATGGCGCGACATCGACGTCACGCGCGGCCTCACCTATGACTGGGATGCCAACTCGACCTATGTCCGCAACCCGCCCTATTTCGACGGCATGACGCTGACGCCCGCCCCTGTCCACGACGTCGAGAGGGCCCGCATCCTCGGAATATTCCTTGATTCGGTGACCACCGACCACATTTCCCCTGCCGGAGCGATCAAGGCCGACAGCCCGGCTGGCCGCTACCTCATCGAGCATGGCGTGCCGCGGCCTGAGTTCAACTCCTACGGGGCCAGGCGCGGCAATCACGAAGTGATGATGCGCGGCACCTTCGCCAATATTCGCATCAAGAACCAGATGGTGCCGGGTGTGGAGGGCGGCGTCACCATCCACTACCCGTCCGGCGAACGTATGGACATCTACGACGCCGCCATGCGCTACCAGGAAGAAGGCGTGCCGCTGGTGGTGTTTGCCGGCAAGGAGTATGGCGCCGGGTCGTCGCGCGACTGGGCCGCCAAGGGCCCACGGCTATTGGGCGCGCGCGCCGTGGTGGCTCAGTCGTTTGAACGCATCCACCGCTCGAATCTTCTGGGAATGGGGGTGCTGCCGCTGCAGTTCATGGCCGGCGACAGCTGGCAGAGCCTCGAGCTCAAGGGCGACGAGACGGTTACTATCCGCGGTCTCGGTGAACACCTGAGGCCGCGCCAGGAGATCGCCGCCGAGATCACCTTCGCCGACGGCCGGCGCGTTACCGTCACCTTGCTATGCCGCATCGACACGATCAACGAGCTTGACTACTTCCAGGCCGGCGGCATTCTGCACTATGTGCTGAGAAACCTCGCCCAGGCGGCATGAGGGGCGGGGAGGCGGTGCCTTGCGATTCAGGCTGGCTCCAGCGCCAGCCGCTCGGCAAGGGCCTTGAGCATGCGGTCCTCGATGCCGAGCTCGCGCAAATGCTGGGCGGTGCTCAACACGTAGTCGGCACAGGCTCCCGACAGTCCGCGACCCTGGCCGATGAGCGCCAGCTGCGCCTCGATGCCGAGCTTTCCGGCATATTGCGGATGGCTGCGGTCGACCGCATAGGCGATTGCCACCACCTCGCGCTCCTCTTCGCCGAGGAGCCGCACCGGCCTTTTGACCTCAAGATAGACATTGGTGACCTGCTCGCGCGCCCTGAGATAGGCCAGCGTGCCCGGCCAGTCGGCAGGCTCAACCCGGTAGGCGATACCGCGACACGCCCCGCCGCGGTCCAGGCCCATGACGAGCCCCGGCCTGCCCGGGCTGCCGCGATGGACATGGGAGTAGATGCAAAGCGCCCGGTGCAGGCCCCGCAGGCGCGCCGAGCGGCGCTCAGCGAAGGCAAATCCCGGCCGCCACATGAGTGACCCGTAGCCAAATACCCAGAATTCCTGCATCATCGATCTCGTATGGCGGGTGATCCCCTGCCCTTTTGCATGCCTTGCGGCAGATATCAGGAAGAGTTCGCAATCCGCAATCCCATTGCCTCCTGGTCGCGGCGACTGGCGCTGCCATTGCTCCTCGGTCTCGGTCTTGCCGGCTTATGGTCGGCATACTGGATGTACGTGCAAGCCCGGATCCAGGACGACGTCGACCGCGAGGTCGCCCACCTGCAGGCCAACGGCGGAGACTTCGCATGTGAGAACCGCCAATGGCAGGGCTTCCCGTTCAGCATCACGGTGACGTGCGGGCGCGCCACACTGACTTTGCCCGGCGGTACGATGATCGATACGGCCAGGCTGGAGGCGTCCGGACACCTCCATAACCTTCGTTACATTGTCACAATGGCCGATGGTCCAACCCGTATTCGGCTCGACACCGGCGAGAGCCTCACCGTCGATCATACGCCCGCCCGCATCGGCTTCACCATGGTGGACGACGGCCTTGCCCGGGCCTCACTGGCGGCCGAACAAATTGCCGTGGAGGGCAAGCCAAGGTGGTTGTTTCGCGGCCGTAACATCGCCGTTGCGGCGGGTGGTGGCGGTGATGGCAGCGGCGATACAGCCCCGCTTCAATTCAGCGCCAGCGGCGAAGCATTGACCTTGGTCGTGGAGTCCAACCCGCCAGTTGCCCTGGAGGCGCTCGAACTTCAGGGACGGGTGGAAGCCCCGCCGGCTACATTGGCCAGCGATCTCAAGACGATTCTCAATGAAGCCGCCCGCCTGCGGTCGCGCGTGACGGTTGCGACCTTCAACGCCCGCATGGGGAATGTCGACATCGCCGCTTCCGGCACTGTCGAGCTTGGGCCCGAAGGCCCTACCGGCACGCTGGTCACCACGGTCTCCAACTACAGGGAGTTTCTGGCCGATCTGGAGGGCCGCGGCGTGGTCAGCAGACGGGCCGTGCGGGCAAGTTCGGTGGTGATCGGCCTGTTGCAGGGTGGAGGCCGTAGGGCGGATGGCGAGGTCGAGGTCGCCCTGCGGTTTCACGAAGGCCAGGTGTTCTGGGGCCCGTTCGTGGTGGCCGAGATCCCGCCCCTGCAGTGAGAGGGACCCTCGCGTGGTGCCAGCACCTAGCGAACTCAGGTCCGGTACTGCTGAATTCGGGTGGTGCGCAAGCCGGGCAGACCATGCCTGTCGATGGAGCGCTGCCAGCTGAGGTATTCTTCGACGGTGAGTTTGTAGCGGCTGCACGCCTCCTCCAGGCTGAGCAGGCCGCCGCGCACTGCGGCGACGACTTCAGCCTTGCGGCGAATGACCCAGCGCCGGGTGCCCGGCGGCGGCAGGTCGGCGATCGTCAGAGGACTGCCGTCGGGGCCGATCACGTAGTTGACGCGGGGACGCAATTGACCGTTCATTCGCGACACGAGACTCTGGTACTCACCTCTGACAACCTCGCCAGAGCCTAGGCGTGGGCGCTTAAAAAACACATAAGCAGTTGCAAAGAAATCGAAAACGGAGAGCGCTCGGCTGCGCCAAATCAGGACAGCGGTTGCGAGCCTTCGCGGGGCAACCCATATGAGGGAAGCGCGATGGTCGGCGAAAGCTTGCTGTCGTACACTGGTAATTTCGGACGAGATGGAATTGCGATGATCGACGACGATGTAGTTCGCAAGATCCACGAGGCGGTCGACCTGCCGGGCAAGCCGGCGGAGACGCGCATCGTGGTGGCCATGTCGGGAGGCGTGGACTCTTCGGTTGTCGCCGGGCTGCTCAAGCATGCCGGCTATGACGTCGTCGGCATTACCCTGCAGCTCTACGACCACGGCACCGCTGTCAGTCGATCGGGGACATGCTGCGCCGGTCGCGATATCCACGATGCCCGCCGCGTCGCAGCCCGTCTGGACTTGCCGCATTTTGTCCTCAATTTCGAACAGCGGTTCCGGCAGGCCGTCGTCGACGATTTCGCCGACAGCTACTTGGCCGGCGAGACCCCGGTGCCGTGCGTGCGCTGCAATCAGACGGTCAAGTTTTCCGATCTCTTAGCCAGGGCCAAGGCGCTTGGGGCCGCGGCTCTGGCGACGGGCCATTATGTGCGCTCAACGGCCCGCCCCGCCAGCTGCCATCGCGATCTCGTGACGCCCGCCGACACGGCCCGCGACCAGAGCTACTTTCTGTTCGCGACCACCCAGGAACAGGTCGATTTCCTGCGCTTTCCTTTGGGCGCCTTCAGCAAGGCCGAAACCCGCAGCTTGGCCGGCCGCCTCGGCCTCGCGGTGGCCGACAAGCCCGACAGCCAGGACATCTGTTTCGTGCCCCGCGGCCGCTATGGCGACGTTATCGCGCGCCTGAGGCCCGGTGCATCCAACCCCGGTAACATCGTCGATGTCGGTGGGCGCGTGCTCGGCCGCCACGACGGCATCATGCATTTCACCGTCGGCCAGCGCCGCGGCCTTGGGCTGTCGCTAGGTGAGCCGCGCTACGTCGTGCGCCTCGATGCCGAGCGAAGCCAGGTTGTCGTGGGCCCCCGCCAGGCGCTACTCAGGCGCCATATTCAACTGAAGGACGTGAATTGGCTTGGGTCCGCAGGTGCCGAGCCGGAGCGGTTTCGGCGGATTTTCGTCAAGATTCGCTCGACCCGTCCGGCAGCGCCTGCTAGCTTGACTGTTTGTGGACGGGAGGCCGTAGTCACGCTTGATTTGCCGGAAGCCGGGGTGGCCCCCGGGCAGGCGTGCGTGTTCTACGAGCGCATGGGACCAGGAGCACGACTATTGGGTGGCGGGTTCATCGCGGCGGCCTCGCTCACCGGAGAATCCGGGCACCCGATCGAGGCAGCAGACCGTGAGGCCGCCGACCGCGAATTGTCGGAGGAGCTTAGCGTTTGAGCAACAGAATCATCCAGATGGACGAAGTGGCGGTCAAGCGCGCCTATGCGCGTTGGGCGCCGGTTTATGACATCACATTCGGGCGCATTGCCGAGGCGGGACGCAACCGAACGGTGGAGCACATCAACCAGTTCGCAGGCCGGGTTCTCGAGGTCGGAGTCGGCACCGGCATTTCGCTGCCGCACTACCGCCGGCACCTGAAGATTACCGGCATCGACCTGTCGCCGGAGATGCTGAATAAGGCCCGCCGGCGCGTCGCCAGGGATAGGTTGCGTAACGTCGAGGCGATCCTCGAAATGGATGCCAGCGACATGAACTTTGCCGACAGTTCCTTCGACGTCGTGGTGGCAATGTATGTGCTGACCGTGGTACCCGATCCCGCCCAGGTGATGCGCGAGCTGGAACGGGTTTGCCGGCCGGGCGGCCAAGTTCTGGTGGTGAACCATTTCAGCCAGGACCATGGCCTGCGCGGCGCGGTGGAGAAGGCCATGGGGCGCTTCGGCGAGGCCCTTGGCTGGCGCCCGGAGTTTCCGGTCGAGACGGTCATGGTGTGTGACCGGCTGAAGCTGGTCGAGACCCAGCCCATCCGGCCGTTCAGCCTGTTCACCATCTTGCGCTTCGTGAAGGACGGGCCGGAAGGAGGTTTGGGCGAGGATCCCATGAATGCCATGGATCGTGAGGCGGACGGCGGCAGACAACGCGCGCCAGCCGCCGGAGCGGCAAGGCTTTCCGGAGCCCGCGCCTGAAGGCGCCGGCTGCTTTTGTTGCGTTCATTGCCGGCCGCCTGTTGGCTGATTTGCGGCTTAGGGGGCCGGGCGCAGTCCGCTGCTGGAATGGCGCACTGGCGGGGTCGGTGTGGCATGCTTGGCCTTGCTTGACTTCGCGGGGTGGCCGATCCTATATCGCCAAGCGGCGCGCGATTTGCGCTGACCGGGGGCGGAGTAGCTCAGCTGGTTAGAGCAGCGGAATCATAATCCGCGTGTCGGGGGT
>CAYWVA010000122.1:0-2925 GCA_964461545.1 uncultured Rhizobiaceae bacterium
AGCCGCATGGCTCTGCTCTACATGAGCTGCCGTCCGGTGGCTATAATGGTGTGGAGTGAGGAAGAAGTCGTCGCCCGCAATCGATTCTGTGCCCGCAGCCAGCCCGGCAGCCAGAAGCCATCACGTCCAACTTCATAGGCGACGACAATGCGCTTAATCTCGCATCCGGCCAGTGGAGCGCCTTGCGGATAGTTTTATGCACGACGCTTTTCTTTTACACATCATGGCGGCGAAGGCTTGCCCACCATGGCAGCACGACGACGCTGTTTGTCGCCTTCGACGTGGCCACCAGCCAGGCATCGGCCACTGCTTTGTGCGCCGCCGGCCAAGCTGCGACGACCGCGTGATCCACCTAGACCAGCTGCAGGTCCACCGCCTGGAGTCCGCGGCCTTTCTTGTCCGGCTCCACTTCGAAGCTGAGCTTTGTGCCTTCGTTGAGCTCGGGGATTCCGGCCTGCTGCACGGCAGTGACATGGACGAAGACGTCTTTGCCGCCGGCATCCGGGGAAATGAATCCGTAGCCCTTGGCCTGGTTGAAGAACTTGACAATGCCGTTTTGGCGCATGGGAACGTTTCTCCTGACAATCACCCCACCGCCGGAGTGTTGGAAATCACAACACCATCGGACACAGCAAGTCGTTACCGGGGGAAGTCAACCGACATCTCGCGTTCCTTGCGGCGCGCATGCGGGTATCCCCGGGTACAAACGCTCTGCCGGAGGTTGAGGTAACCGAGGGCCTCCTATGAGGCAATTATATGCTCGACTTGATCCATCTCGGCAAGCGGATTTGATGGTTGAAAGGACTTGGCAGGGCCGATAAGGTGGCGTCTGCATAATTGGGCCGCTCAAGCCCATCAATAATAACCCGCAGGGGGAGATGTTCATGAGTTCCGGGTCCAATGGACGGCGGTGTGCCGCCGTCGCACAGGGAGTGCTCGTTTCTTGCGGAGTTGCCGGCTTGCTGCTTGCCGGGCTCCAGCCAGTCCAGGCCCAGCCTCACACCGTCACCAGTATCAAGTACTACACCGTCCAAGGGACCACGGCCCAAAGCCTGGATCAGCAGATGATCGCCCGTGGCCCCTGGCATGGCCGAAGCAGGGCCTACGCCAATATTGTCGCCAGGCCGGATTACTCGGGTGACCTGGTGCAGGGGCAAACCTGCAGACTGGAGAACTTCAAGGTCACGGCCGAATTTACCATGACGCTTCCCAAGCTTGCCAATGGCGTGCGGCTTTCCAAGGACCTGGCAACCCGGTGGAACAGCTTCCAGGATTTCGTCCGCCGTCATGAGGAAGGCCACCGCGCGATCTGGATCGATACCATGCGGAAGGCGCAATCGCGCATTACCGCGCTGCGTGCCCCCACCTGCTCCCAGTTACAGGCTCAGATCGATGAGGTGTTCCAAGAGGAGTGGCGCGCCGGTGAGCGGCGCCAGGACGCTTACGACCGGGCAGATCAGCAGAAACTGGTCCGCCATCCGCTAATCCAGGCCGCGGCGTCTGCCCGGGGCAAGGTGGCATCGGCTTATGCGGCACAACCGACGCAATCGCGTGCCGCAAGGCGTTTGGTTGGCGGCAACGACAGGTGATATCGAAGGCCGGGAGCGCCATGACGGCACCCAGCGATGCCGAATTGCCGTTGCGCGCAGCCATTGTGCCGGTGACGCCGTTCCAGCAGAACTGCGCCATCGTGTGGTGCACCAAGACGTTGCGGGGCGCGGTCATCGACCCGGGCGGCGACGTGGCGCGCATCCGCGATGGCCTTGAGCGGACGGGCGTGACGCCCGAATGCATCTTGCTCACCCACGGCCACATTGATCACGCCGGCGGCGCGGCGGAGTTGGCCGAGGCGCTGTCGCTCGACATCGTAGGGCCGCACCGTGAAGACCAGTGGCTGCTCGACAGTCTGCCCGCTTCGGGCGCCGAATATGGCATCCGAGCCCGGCCGTGCACGCCCGATCGCTGGCTTGAGGAAACCGACAGCTTGTCCATCGGCGATGTTGCCTTCGAGGTGCTGCATTGCCCCGGGCACACTCCCGGCCATCTCGTCTTCGTGAACCGCGAGTTGAGTTTCGGTGTCTTCGGGGACGTTCTGTTTCGCGGCTCGATCGGGCGCACCGATTTCCCGCGCGGCGATCATCAGGCTCTGATCTCCAGCATCAAGACCAAGCTCTTGCCGCTCCCGGACGAGTTTTTCTTCCTGTGCGGACATGGACCGGCAAGCACCATCGGCCACGAGCGGCAAAACAACCCTTTCCTGCAGTAGGCGGCAGGTTCGCCGGGCTGCCAGCGGCAACGCCCCCGTGGCTGATGGCAAGCGGCAATGGCGACGAATAATGAAGCTCGTCAAAGCCGGTGCACTATGATGGGGCGAGTTGCGATAATGTGATGGCATGGATGAAAGCGCGCATCAAGTGGGTTGAAGACCGCACGTTCATCGGCGAGTCTGGGAGCGGGCATAAGATCGTGCTGGGAACCGCATTCGGGCCGGATGACCATACGCCAGGACCGAGTGCCATGGAGTTGGTGCTGATCGGCACAGGCGGCTGCACGGCCTACGACGTGGTGCACATCCTTGAGAAGGGCCGCGAGGCGGTCGAGGATGTCGTTGTCGAGATTGAAGCCGAGCGAGCGCAGCAGGACCCGAAGGTGTTCACCCGCATTCATATGCACTTCGTGGTCAAGGGACGGCGGCTTGCACCGCAGAAGGTTGAGCGTGCCATCCAGCTTTCGGCCGAGAAATATTGCTCGGCATCGGCGATGCTCGCCAAGACGGCCAAGATCAGCCATGACTTTGAACTTGTCGACACGGACCCCGCAGCGGCGGGGACGCGCTGACTCGTAGCGGCGCAGCCGATCCGACTGCGCCGTAGGGCAGAGATGCTTGTTTTGCAGACAGAGACGAGTTGTCCTACAGTGCCAAGC
>CAYWVA010000122.1:3025-7241 GCA_964461545.1 uncultured Rhizobiaceae bacterium
TGTCTCGCCTACTCGGCGTGCCAATCGCTGCCTGTCTGCTGACCTTGGGCTCGGCGGCATATGGTCAGGGCTACAATCTGGGCGCGGTGCCGACCGGCACCGGCTGGTTCTTCGGCATTGCGGAAACCGCGCGGGTGATCAGCGCCAACACGCCCTACGAGATCACGGTGCGCGAAAGCGGCGGCACCCGCGAAAACGCCATCCGCATCGGCCGCGGCGAGGTGGACCTTGCCTTCACCGAGGCGCTGGTCGCCTATGAGCTCTACAATGGCATCGGCCGTTTCGAGGCCGAGCACAATCCCAACTTCCGCATGCTCTTCGTCATCGCGCAATCGACCATGCACTGGGCGGTCGGCGCCGACACCGACATTCATACGATTGAGGACTTGGAGGGGCAGCCCTTCAACCCGAGCACCATCGGCGGCGGCGGCGAATACATCACCGAGCAGGTCTTCAATGTGCTGGGCGTGACACCGGACTACCAGCGCATGCGGCTCAGCGATGCCGCAGAAGCGGTGGTCGACGGCCGCATCGTCGGCTTGAGCTACAATGCCATTCCGCCGAATCCGTCATTCACCGAAGTCCACACCAACCGGCCGCTGCGCCTTCTGGGGATCAGCGACGAGCAGTTCGAGGCGGTCGCCGCGGAGCTTCCGTTCCTGGCCCAGACGGTGGTGCCCGCCGACACCTACGCCGGAATGCCGGATACCCAGACCATCGGCATCTATATGAGTGTCGCGGCCAATGCCGAACTGGACGACGATGTCGCCTACGAGATGACCAAGGCGTTCTGGGAGGGCCACGAGGAAGTTGCCCGCTCGTTCCCGGCCGCCCAGGGCGTCACGCCGGAGATCGCTGTGGCCGCCGCGACCTACCCGATCCATGCCGGCGCCGCGCGCTACTATCAGGAACTCGGCATCGATATCCCCCAGGACGTTCGACCGCCCGAGATGTGATCGCGGGCGTTTTCAATGTTTGACGCGTCGGCGGCTCGTTCGCCGACGCGTCAGGCTTCTCCTGGCGGGTCAGAGGCGGTACGGATGTGAACGAAGCGCAGCCATCCCGCGCAGTCCCGCGGAACGTTGAGCGTTTCTCCGAGACAGGCAAGCAGCGGGTTCTTCCTGGCGCGTGGTGGATTGGGCTGCGGGTCGCCGGCAGCGCAATGGCCCTGTTCCATCTCTATACCGCGGCCACCGGCCCGGTGATTGCCCAGAACGCCATCCACGTCCTCTTCGCACTGCCGATCATCCTGCTGGCCTATGGCCGCGGGGCCAGGGACAAAGGGAGGCCGCCGTGGACGGATCTCGTCCTTATCGCCCTGGCGATCGTCGTCAGTGCCTACTACATCTTTAACTCCCACCGCATCATCTACGATCTGGGGTACCTCTATCCGAGGCCGCCCGATCTCGTTCTCGGCGTCGTCGCACTGGGCCTCCTGCTTGAGGCATGCCGCCGCTCGATCGGCTTGGCGTTCCCGGTTCTCGTCGCCATCGCAATTGCCTATGCGACGCTCGGCCAGTATCTGCCCGGCGTTTGGGGCCATGGCGGGTTCCGCTGGGATGATTTGATCGCGACCTTCTATCTGGGGCCGACTGGGGTCTACGGCAGCCTCATGCGGATCTCCTCGACGGTGATCGTCATCTTCGTGATGTTTGGGGCGCTGCTCGTGGTCACCGGCGGCGGCGACACCTTCATTCGGCTGTCGACCGCCCTGGCCGGGCGGCTTTCCGGTGGTCCGGCCAAGGCAGCGACCCTGTGCAGCGCCCTTTTCGGCAGCATCAGCGGCAGCACCGCAGCCAATGTGGCGACGACCGGCGTCTTCACCATTCCTTTGATGAAGCGCAACGGCTACAGCGCGCGTTTCGCCGCCGCGACCGAGTCGGCGGCCTCGACTGGCGGCCAGATCCTGCCGCCGATCATGGGCGCGGCGGCGTTTGTGATGGCCGACGTCATCTCGACGAGCTATCTCATCATTATCGGGGCGGCGCTGATCCCGGCCCTGCTGTTCTATCTCGCCATCTGGATGAGTGTGCATTTCGAGGCCAAGCGCCTCGGACTCGAGCCGATCCCGGCCTCCGAGCGGCCGTCGATCCGCGAAGGCTTGAGGAACAGCGAAGTGCTGTTCATTCCCGTCATCATGCTCATCGTGATGCTGATGGTGCGCTACACGCCTACCACTTCGGCGCTTGCTGCCTACGTTACCGCAGTCGTCCTTTATCTGTTCTCGTGGCGCAGCCCAGGCACCTTGTGGGAGCGCATCCGCTCACTGCCGGCGGCGCTTGAGGCGGGCGCGCTGACCGCTTCACTGATCGCCGTCATTGTCGGCGCAGTGGCAATCATTGCCGCCGTCATCAGCATCACCGGGCTCGGCCTCAAGGTCTCCTCGGTGATCCTTGCCATCAGCGGCGGCCATGTGCTGCTCACCCTGATCCTGGCGATGGTGGTGTCGATCATCCTCGGAATGGGCCTGCCGACGGTGGCTGCCTACATGTTGACCGCGGCGGTGGTGGCAAGTGCCTTCATTCAGGCCGAAATTCCGATCCTCGCAGCGCATCTGTTCATCCTTTATTTCGCGATCCTGTCGGGCGTCACGCCTCCGGTAGCGTTGGCGGCCTATATCGCCAGCGCCATTGCCGGTTCCCACTGGTTCAGC
The DNA here is from genome assembly GCA_964461545.1 of uncultured Rhizobiaceae bacterium. Taxonomy (GTDB): domain Bacteria; phylum Pseudomonadota; class Alphaproteobacteria; order Rhizobiales; family Aestuariivirgaceae; genus CAYWVA01. Next base: position 5,679 of record CAYWVA010000122.1, read on the forward strand.
ACCGCACTGACGGCGTCGAAGATCGCCCTCGGGGGCTTCCTCATTCCCTACATGTTCATCTATCACCCGGCGCTGCTCGGCCAAGGGACGACCATTGAGATCGCCATTGCCGTGACAACCGGCATACTCGGAGTGACTGCGCTCGCGGCGTCGACTATCGGCTATTTCGTGCGTCCGTGCGCGTGGTGGGAGCGTGTCGTCCTGCTGGCAGGGGCCATCCTCCTGATCAGCGGCGCCCTGATCACCGACGGTTTGGGGATCGTGCTGATCGGCGCAATCTTCCTGTGGCAACGCTACGGGCCTGCTCGAGGCGCTGCCCAGCAGCCTGACGGAGCGGCCGCTCCGCCCGGCCGACAGGCCCCCATGTGATGGTTGATGTAAAGGAGGTGCGAATGGCACGCCCGATAACCCCATATCTTGGCCGTCGCGAGATGGCGTTCGGCCTGTCGGCTGCGGCGGCGGCGCTGATCGTCCCGCTCCCGAACAGCTTGGCACAAAGCTCGATCGTCCCCACCCCGAGGCAAAGCACGGGCCCGTTCTATCCTGTCGACTGGACGGGAGATATCGATCATGACCTGGTGCGTGTCAGGGGTGAATCGGCAAAGGCAATGGGCGAGGTTCTCCATCTCAAGGGCCGGGTGCTCAACGTCGCCGGCGAACCGCTCAGCGCAGCTACCGTCGAAATCTGGCAATGCGATGCCGAGGGCGTGTACCGTCATCCCCGGGACGAAGGCGCCGCACGGCGGCGCGATCCCGGCTTCCAGGGTCGCGGCCGCACCAGGACCGACGCCCAGGGCCGCTACGGCTTCCGCACCATACGTCCGGTCCCCTATGGCTCGCGCACGCCCCACATCCACTTCAAGGTGGAGCCCGCCGACCGCGCCACTCTCGTCACCCAAATGTACGTGTTTGGCGAACCGCTGAACGATCGTGACGGTCTCCTCAATTCCATCCGCGATCCGCGTCAGCGCGACAGCGTCATCGTCCGCCTTGAACCGGCCGACAGGACCGAGCCCGGCGCGCTTGCTGCCGACTTCGATATCGTCATTGCCTGAAGCTGAGCGGAAGGTCGGCCTCAGGCCGGGCTGTGGGCGGCGAGGAACTTGGCCATGCGGCCCAGCGCCTCTTCGATCTCAGCTGTGCTTGCAGCATAGGAGAGCCGTAGAAAGCCCCGGCCATTATCGCCGAAGCCTTCGCCCGGCACGAGCGCCACATGCGCCTCGTCCAGCAGGCGGCGGGCGAGGTCGCGCGAAGAGATCCCGGTGCCCCGGACGTTGGGGAAGGCGTAGAAAGCACCGCCCGGCATGCGGCAGCTGACGCCAGGGAGCTGATTTAGGCCGTCGACCACCAGGGTTCGGCGTTGCGCGAAGACCTCGGCCATGCGTCTGACCTCATCCATCGGCCCGGTGATCGCGGCAAGTCCTGCCATCTGCGCCACGCCGTTGACGCAACTGTGGTCGACGGTCACCAGCTTTCTCACATGCTCCACGATCCGCGTCGGCCATACGCCATAGCCGAGCCGCCAGCCGGTCATGGCAAAGGTTTTCGACCAGCCGTCGAGCA
>CAYWVA010000123.1:0-7178 GCA_964461545.1 uncultured Rhizobiaceae bacterium
GCGGGTAGCTTGTGATTGTGGCTGAGGCCCTCCTCGGCGATGAGCAGCTTGATCCGCTCAACGAGGGTCTGGCTCGCATCCTGCACCACCGCCAACCATTGCCTCCATCGGGTTCGTCTTGCGCCTCCCAATGGGCGCCGATCTAGTGATACTATGCAGCCGGAGTCTCAGTTGCCGCGAACATAAGGCGCCGGGAGGTGTAGATCAATTCCTGCATTGGTTTTGCACTGACATCGAAATCGGCCGCATGATGATAACAAGACTGGCATGCCGAAAGGGGGTCGCCCGGCTTCGGGCAGAACCGTCGGGGGACATGTCGGGGACCATGGGAGGACGTGATGCGACTTGCGACAATCGATCTCGGCGGGCGCCCGGCCGCCGCCGCGATCCTGCCCGACGGATCGGCGGTGGTGTTCGATGCCGCGGCATCTTCGTCGGGGGCGGGGCTTGCCCCGGTCATTCGGGCGGCGATCGCTTCGGGCGATCTGCAGCAGGTGATCACGGCCGGCCCCGCCGCCCTCGAAGCGTTGCAGAAGTTCGTCGACAGGGCAACCGCCGGAGAGGTTTCCGGTGCGATTCATCCGGCGGGATCGGTGCGCCTGCTGGCACCGCTGCCGCGGCCGGCCAAAAACGTCTTTTGCGTCGGGCGAAACTATGCCGAACATATCGCCGAAGGCGACCGGGCGCAGAATATCAAGGTCGGCGTGAGCGAGCGCCCGGTGTTCTTTACCAAGCCCGCCACCGCCGTCGTCGGCCCCGGGGCGACCGTGCCGATATTTCCTCATGTCTCGACCCACATCGACTACGAGGTCGAGCTCGCCGTGGTGATCGGCAAGCCCGGTCGCGACATCCCGCCTGAGAAGGCCTTCGAGCACATATACGGCTACACGATCGTCAACGACATCACCGCCCGCGACGTGCAGCGCCGCCATGGCGGACAGTACTTCAAAGGCAAGGGGCTCGACGGGTCTTGCCCCATGGGGCCTTGGATCGTCACTGCCGACGCCTTGCCCGATCCCCAGCGGATTGGTCTGCGGCTGTGGGTCAACGGGGCGAAGCGACAGGACGGCAATACGGCGGCGATGATCTTCGATATCCCAACCCTCATCGCCTCGCTGTCGGAGGGGCTGACGCTAGAGCCCGGCGATGTCCTGGCGACGGGGACTCCGTCCGGCGTCGGCTATGCCATGGACCCACCGCAGTTCCTCAAGGACGGCGATGTCATGGTCTGCGAGATCGACGGCATCGGCCGCCTCGAAAACACGGTTGCAAGCGTCGGATCGGCGCGGCAGGTGGCCTGAGAAACCGGGCGGGTTTCAGCACCCCGTCCGTTGAGTCAACATCAGCTGGCAAAGGAGAACCATCATGTGGAACAACAGACTAGGCACCGGCAAACTGATGGCCGGAGCGCTCGTTGCGGCTTTCGCCGCGCTGTCGAGCCTGCCCGCGGCGGCGCAGGATCCGACTCCAATCACGTTCGTGCAGCCGAGCCCCTCGGCCATCAATTCCTTCCCGGTCTTCGTCGCCATCGGTGAAGGCTACTTCGCAGAAGAGGGCCTCGAGGTCACGGTCGAGTCGATCAACGGCTCGGGCCCCGTCCTGCAGGCGCTCTCCGCCGGCCAGGCCCAATTCGGACGGCCTGGACCGGGGCCGGTGCTCGCGGCACGATCGCGCGGCGTCGACGTGGTCTTCATCTACAACGTCGCGGCGCGGTCGAATTTCGGCATCGTGGTGCCGGAGGACTCCGAGGTTCAGACTGTGGAAGATTTGCGCGGCGCCACGATCGGCACCGGGACGTCCGACGGTGCGGAAGTCGGGTTTGCGCGCAATGTGCTGCTCGGTGCGGGGATGACTGAAGGCTCCGACTACACCTTCCTGACGGTGGGTGACGGCGGACCGGCGACGGCGGCCTTCACCCGCGGCGACATCGCTGCCTATGCCGCCTCGACGGCCGACGCCGCGATCCTCAACCAGCGCGGCGTGGCGGTACGCGATATCACGCCGCCGGAGTATGCCCGCTTCTTCGGCAACGGGCTGGCGACTACCGGCGAGATCATCCGCAACCAACCCGAACTGGTTGAAAAGTTCGGCCGCGCCTTCGCCCGGGCCCATGCATTCGCCCTCGACGATGCCAACCGCGAGGCGGTGCTGGCGCATCTGAAGGCGGGCAACCCGCAGGAGAGCGAGGATCCGGAGTTCGCTTCGGCTCTGTTCAACGCCGTGCGTTCTAAAACGATTCCCGTCGACGATTCCCATGGCCTAGGCTACCAGCCGCCCGAGGTCTGGGAGGAATGGCAGGAAAGCATGATCGCCGGAGGCGACCTCCAGGCCCCGCTCGACGACCTTACGGCCGCCTATACCAACGACTTTGTTACCGTGTGGAACGAAGGCCTGAAGTAAAATGCCGTCGACTGCCGCAGCCTCGCCCGCCCGCCTAGCGCCGGGCGAGGTCGTCTACGAGTTGTCCGGCGTAGGCAAGACCTACGCCAGCAACGCCGTCGAGGCGCTCGAGGGCATCACCTTGACACTGACCCGGGGTAGCTTCTCGGCAGTCATCGGCTCGAGCGGCTGCGGCAAGTCCACGCTGCTGAAAATCATGGCCGGACTGATTCCGCCGACGCGCGGCCGGGTAGTTCTGGCCGGCCGCCCGGTCACCGGTCCGCGGCGCGATATCGGAATGATGTTCCAACAGGCAACCCTATTTCCATGGCGCACCACCATCGAAAACATTGTCCTGCCCATCGAGATACGCGACGGCCGCGCCGCCGCCAGGGCGGCCTATGGCGAGGCCCAGGCGCTGCTCGAACTTGTCGGACTCAAGGGCTTCGAAACCGTCTATCCCAACGAACTGTCCGGCGGCATGGCGCAGCGCGCGGCGATCTGCCGGATGCTGGTGACCCAGCCGGCCGTGCTGCTGCTCGACGAACCGTTCAGTGCGCTCGATGAGTTGTCACGCGATTTCATGAACATGGAACTGCAGCGCATTTGCCTGGATCGACATGCCACCACCTTCCTCGTCACCCATTCCATCCCGGAGGCGGTGATCTTGTCCGATACGGTTTACGTGCTGGCGCCGCGCCCCGGGCGCATCGCCGAGATCGTGGAAATCGACTTGCCGCGGCCTCGCACCCTGGACATGATCACTACGCCGAAGTTCGGCGCCCTCGTCGAACGCATCCGCGGCCGGCTCGATAAGGAGGCTTTCATTTGAGCAAGGTCGAACGAGTGGCCCAGCGCCCGCCCGACGAGCACACCGTCTGGGTGGAGGAGATCGGTTGGCTCGACCGCATACCGCGCGCCGTGTCAATGCTGTTCGTCTTTGTTGTCTTCGTCGTGCTATGGGACATCGTCACGCGGCTCGGGCTCGTCTCGCCGATCATCCTGCCGACACCAGCCGAGACATTTCTCGATCTGATCTTGGTCGGGCGCAATCTGATCGCCCGGGAGTATATGCTCGATGCGCTGTGGATCACCGTGCTGGAGGTGATCTACGGCTTCGCGCTGGCAATCGCCATCGGCTTCACGCTCGGGGTGATCGTCGGCGAGACGGCGTTCGGCGAGCGGGCGATCATGCCCTATCTGGTCGCCATCGATACCATGCCCAAGGTTGCCTTTGCGCCGCTTTTCGTGGCCTGGCTCGGCTTCGGCATCTCATCGAAGGTGGCGCTGGCTGCCTTCATCGCCACCTTTCCCATCGTTGTGGGCACGGCTGCGGGGCTGCACGCAGCCGATGAGAACGCGCGCATGCTGTTCAAGACCATGGGGGCGACACGCTGGCAGACGTTGTGGAAGATGAAGCTCCCGACCGGCCTTCCGCACCTCTTCACCGGGCTCAAGATTGGCGCCGTCGGCGTCATGGCCGGCGCCATCACCGGGGAGTTTCTTGGCGGCGGCAAGGGCTTCGGCGAACTGATCCGGATCGCCGCCTCGCAGCTTAATACGCCCCGGGTATTCTCTCTGATCCTCTATCTCAGCCTCGTCGGCCTTGCGTTGTTCGCCTTCGTCGTGTGGGTTCAGCGCCGGTTCGTCTTCTGGCACAAGGACCGCGTCATCGGCGTAGAGGGCTGAACGATGGGGGCGCCAATCCCGGCGAAGTCGCTTGAGGATTTCGTGGTGCGGGTTTTCAAGGCCCTTGGCGTGCCCGCAGCAGACGGGCGCACCGTGGCAGGGCTGATGGTCGAGGCAGACCTGCTCGGTTACGATACTCACGGCGTCTTTCGCCTTCGCCAGTACGTCGAGCGGTTGCGCGGCGGCGGCTGCAACCCGACAGCCAACGTCAGAGTGCTGTCGGAAACCGCTGCGACGGCGCTGGTCGACGGCGATAACGGGCTCGGGCACCTAGCCATGAAGAGGGCGGTCACACTGGCCATGGACAAGGCGCGCAATGCCGGCATCGGCTGGGTCGGGGTGCGACGCGGCAGCCACGCCGGACCCGCCGCTCTCTACGTCCGGCCACAGGCGGCGGAGAACATGATCGGCCTTGCTGCCGCGGTCGGCAGCGCCAATCACGTCGCACCGTTCGGCGGCACCGACCTTCTGCTCGGCACCAATCCCATCGCCGTTGCGGCCCCCGGTGACGGCCCGGACCCCTTCGTTCTCGACATGGCCACAACGGTTGCCGCAGTGGGCAAGATCAAGGTGCTGGCGCAGCGCGGAGAGCTGATGCCGGAAGGCTGGATGGTCGGCCGCGACGGCCGCCCGTTGACAGACCCGAAGCGCCGGGAAGAGGGCTTCCTGCTGCCCATCGGCGGGCCCAAGGGCTACGGCCTCAGCCTCGCCATCGGACTGCTCGCCGGGGTACTGAACGGCGCCGCTTTCGGCAGCGATGTGGTGGACTTCACCCGCGACACCACGAGCCCCACCAATACCGGCCAGTTCGTCGCCGCAATCGATATTGCGGCCTTCGGCGATCCTGCGACTTTTGCCTCCGTAGCCGCCCGTGCCTTTGCCGAGTTCCGGGCCTCACCGCCGCTGCCTGGCCACGATCCGGTCCGCATTCCCGGCGACGGACGGGCGGCGGCGCGCGCCGGACGTCTCGAAAATGGCATTGCCCTCCATGACGCCCTGGTGCGCGACCTCGACGCGATTGCCGCCGAACTCGGGACACCGCGGATGCGAGACTCCAGAGGTTGAAACTCGGTGCCTTTCCCTGCGGCACGATCTTGCGGGCTGGCCAGCGAAACAGATTTGACCCTGGCAAGCGAATGGGCTGAACAGCGCAGGCTGGCATCGAAATCGAGCGCTTCGGCGCACATGAACGGCCCTATTGGACCTCCTGCGCTGGGGTGACGATGGGACGATGGGGGCGGGACGATTGGGCTGGGCTCAGGGGGGCGGGGTCAGGACACCGGAACTTCGGTTCTGGGCCTCTCCTTCTCGCCGAAGGCGATGACCGGCTCCATCGCCAACAGCTCCGCGTCGGGCAGATGGCACATGATCTTGTGCCCCGTTGACAACTCCTTGACCGGAGGCAGTTCGGTCTCGCAGATCTCGCCGATCTTGCGGTGACAGCGGGTCTGAAACGGGCAGCCCGATGGCGGGTTGATCGGTGACGGCAGCTCGCCCTTGAGCACGATATGCTTCTTCTTCACCGAGGTGTCGGCGATCGGCACGGCCGACAACAACGCCTCGGTGTAAGGGTGATATGGCGGGGAGAACACTTCGTCGACGGCGCCCTGCTCCATGATGTGGCCGAGATACATGACCACCACCCGGTCGGCGAGATAGCGCACCACCGACAGATCGTGGCTGATGAACAGCAAGGTGGTGCGCTTCTCGCGCTGGATCTCGGTCAACAGCCCGGTCACCGCCGCCTGGACCGAAACATCGAGCGCCGAGACCGGCTCGTCGGCCACCACAACGGAGGCATCGCCGCCGAAGGCCCGCGCGATGCCGACGCGCTGCTTTTGTCCGCCCGACAGCTGGCGGGGTTTTCGGAAGGCGAAATCGTGCGGCAGCTTCACCAGGTCGAGGAGCTCAAACACCTTGCGCTGCAGTTCGTCTTTGTCTTTGGCAACACCGAACTTCTTCAGAACACGGGCGATCTGAGAGCCAACCGAGTGGCTGGGGTTGAGGGTCTCGAAGGGGTTCTGGAAGATGATCTGGAGCGAACGGATAAGCTCCGGCTTGCGCTTGCGCACCTCGAGATGGCCGACCTCCTTGCCATGGAGCAAAACCTCGCCGGCGGTCGCCTCCTCAAGCCCCATCAGCACCTTGGCAAATGTCGACTTGCCGCAGCCCGATTCCCCCACGATGGCCACCGTCTCGGCCTCGCGGGCTTCAAAGTCGAGCTTTTCGTTGGCCTTCACGTAGCGCACCCGCTTGCCCGAAATCAGGGCTTTGATCGAGTTGTCGCGGATCTCGTAGTATTTGCGCATGTTGCGCACCTGCAGCACCGGCTCGCCGAGATTGACGCGCTGCTGGGCGGCCACCTTGGGCTTCTCGGCGTCCCAGTTGATCTCGTTCCAGCGAATGCAGCGCACGATGTGGCCGGACTCATCGCTAACCGGTTCCATGCGGATCGGCTTGACATCGCAGCGGCCGGCTACCGCGAAGTCGCAGCGCGGGTGGAAATAGCATCCCTTCGGCCGCTGGTGCGGCGGCGGCAGCTGGCCGCGAATCGGCAACAGCGGCCGGGCGTGGCGGTCGGTGCCTGGGAGCGGAATCGAGTTGAACAGGCCGCGCGTATAGGGATGGCGCATGACATTGAAGACCTCATCGACGCTGCCCAGTTCCACCGCCTGGCCGGAATACATGACGGTGATGCGGTGGCAGGTCTCCAGGATGAGGCCTAGATTGTGCGAAATGTAAATCATCGACGTGCCGAAGCGCTTCGAAATGTCCTTGATGAGCTCGACGATGCCGGCCTCGACCGTCACGTCGAGCGCCGTCGTCGGCTCGTCCAGGAGCAGCAGCTTGGGATTCGACAACAGCGCCATGGCGATCAGCGCCCGCTGCTGCTGGCCGCCCGACAGCTGATGCGGATAAGAGCTCATGATCCGCTCCGGATCGGGCAGCTGTACCGCGCTCAGCAATTCGCAGGAGCGTCGGTAGGCCTCGTCTTCGGAGAGATCCTCATGGAAGATCGGCACCTCCATGAGCTGGGTCTTGATCAACAGCGACGGGTTCAGCGAGGCCATCGGCTCCTGATAGACCATCGAGATCTTGGAGCCGCGGAT
>CAYWVA010000124.1:0-7157 GCA_964461545.1 uncultured Rhizobiaceae bacterium
TACCGTCGACCGGCGTGCGAATGAGCTGGCCGCGGTCGGTCACCAGCATGATCTGATCGGTGTGCTCGACCGGAAACGAGGCGACGAGCGGGCCGTTGCGCTCATTCACCGTTATGGCCACGATGCCCTTGCCGCCGCGGCCGGTGATGCGGTACTCGAATGAACTGGTGCGCTTGCCGTAGCCGTTGGCCGAGATGGTGAGCACGAACTGTTCCGCAGCGCTCATCTCGATATAGCGCTCCTGGCTCAGGGCGGCCTCGCCGCCGTTTTCCTCATCGCGTTCCGCCACCGGCTCGGCCTCATCGCCGGCCATGGCGCGCCTGAGCTTGAGATAGCCCTGGCGCTCGGGGCCCTCGGCCGCAAAGTGGCGCAGGATCGACAGCGAGATGACGGCGTCGCCCGCGCCGAGCGTGACGCCGCGCACCCCCATGGAGTCGCGGCCCTTGAACACCCTGACATCGGTGACGCGAAATCGGATGCACTGGCCATGGGCGGTGCTGAGCAGAACGTCATCATCCTCGGTGCAAGTCTCCACCCCGACGATGCCCTCGCCGTCGTCGAGCTTCATGGCGATCTTGCCGTTCTGGCGCACGCCGACGAAATCGGACAGCTTGTTGCGCCTGACGGTGCCGCGGGTGGTGGCGAACATGACGTCGAGCTCTTCCCACCGGCTCTCGTCTTCGGGCAGCGGCATGATGGTGGTGATGCGCTCGCCTTCGGCCAGCGGCAACAGGTTGACGAGCGCCTTGCCGCGCGCTTGGGGCGCCGACAGCGGCAGCCGCCAGGTCTTCATCTTGTAGGCCATGCCGCGCGAGGAAAAGAACAGGATCGGGGCATGGGTGCTGGCCACGAAGAGCTTGGAGACAAAGTCGGCCTCGCGGATCTGCATGCCGGCGCGTCCCTTGCCGCCGCGGCGCTGGGCCCGGTAGGTGGTGAGCGGCACCCGCTTGATGTAGCCGGCGTGGGTCACCGTCACCACCATGTCTTCGCGCTGGATCAGGTCTTCGGCCTCGAACTCGCCCTCCTGCTCGACGATCTCGGTGCGCCGCGGCGTGGCAAAGTCGGTTTTGATCTGGGTGAGTTCGTCGCGAATGATCGTCTGGACCCGGGCGCGCGAGCGCAGGATGGCGAGATAGTCCTCGATTTCGCCGCCCAGCTTCTCCAGTTCGGCGGCGATCTCGTCGCGGCCAAGCGCTGTGAGCCGCTGCAAGCGCAGGTCCAGAATGGCCCGGGCCTGCTCCTCGGACAGGCGATAGGTGCCGTCCTCGGCCAGGCGGTGGCGGGGGTCGGCGATGAGGATGATGAGCGCCGTCATGTCGCGGGCCGGCCAGTCGCGGGCCATGAGTTCGGCGCGCGCCGTGGCCGGGTCCGGTGCGGCGCGGATGAGCCGGATGACCTCGGAAATGTTGGCCACCGCAATCGCCATGCCGACCAGCACGTGGGCCCGGTCGCGTGCCTTGTTGAGCAGGAACTTGGTTCGCCGCGTCACCACCTCTTCGCGGAACGCGATGAACGCCGCGATCAGGTCGTGCAGGGTCATGAGTTCGGGCCGCCCGCCGGTCAGGGCGACGGCGTTGATGCCGAACGTCGTCTGCAGTTGCGAGTAGCGGTAGAGCTGGTTCAGCACCACCTCGGACACCGCATCGCGCTTGAGCTCGACGACCACCCTCATGCCGTGCCGGTCCGACTCGTCGCGGATATCCGAGATGCCCTCGATGCGCTTGTCGCGCACCCCTTCGGCAATGCGCTCGACCATCGAGGCCTTGTTCACCTGGTAAGGCAGCTCGGTGATGATCAGCGCCTCGCGCTCGCGCCTCAGCTCTTCGACATGCACCCGCCCGCGCATCAGAATCGAGCCGCGTCCGGTGTGGTAGGCGGAGCGGATCCCGGCGTGGCCCAGAATGAGGCCGCCGGTGGGAAAGTCGGGACCGGGCACGATCTCGATCAGCTGGTCAATGCCGATCTCGGGATCGTCGATATAGGCGATGCAGGCGTCGATCACCTCGCCGAGATTGTGCGGGGCCATGTTGGTGGCCATGCCGACGGCGATACCGCCGGCGCCGTTGGCGAGCAGGTTCGGGAAGCGCGCCGGCAGCACGACGGGCTCGTGCTCGGAGTTGTCGTAATTGGCCTGGAACTCGACGGTGTTCTTGTCGATGTCGTCGAGAAGGGAGTGGGCCGGCCGGGCAAGCCGCACCTCGGTGTAACGCATGGCCGCCGGCGGGTCGCCGTCGACGGAGCCGAAATTGCCCTGGCCGTCGATCAGCGGCAGGCGCAGCGAGAACTCCTGTGCCATGCGCACCAGCGCGTCATAGATCGACTGGTCGCCGTGGGGGTGATACTTGCCGATGACGTCACCAACCACGCGGGCTGATTTGCGATACGGCTTGTTCCAGTCGTAGCCGTTCTCGTGCATCGAATAGAGGATGCGCCGGTGCACCGGCTTGAGGCCGTCGCGCACATCGGGAAGGGCGCGCGACACGATCACGCTCATCGCGTAGTCGAGATAGGAGCGCTTCATCTCCTCTTCGATGGCGATCGGCCGGATATCCTCCGGCTCGCCGCTGCCGGGCCGTTCAGGGTCGCGCGTCGTCAAGCAGACTTCCTTTCCGCCCCGGCGCTGCTAGCTCCAAGCGCAGGGTCATTCTTGCCCGGGCTGCCCGAAACAGTCTCCGGTGGCCGGAGCCAAGCCTGAGAAGGCACGACTCACCAGCTACCGGCAAGCTAGCAAACCGGTCCCGGCGGGGCAATCGCCGGCTGCAAGATTTCCAGCAAGAATGGCGGTTTGCGCCAATTTCGACAGCACGTGGGACAGCACGGTCGGTGCATGTCGCACCGATCTAGCGTCCGGCAATGAAAAAGGGCGCAACGGCGGCAGGCCATTGCGCCCCGAATGGCGAAAATTCTGGCGTCTAGTTCTTGCGGAACACGACGTTTTCGGCGCGGTACCAGTCGCCGTGCTGGACCACCCCCGAGCACGACGTCTGGCCCCTGAGCCAATTGGAGAGCATGATGCACAGCTGGCCCTTCCGGACGCTCCACCGGCCGGTATCGGTGCCCGACTGGAATGTGCCGTGCAGCGAGCCATCGCGGCGCGCAACGAAGGTGACGTTATAGCCGTGTACAACCGCCTGGAAGGTGCCCGGAAACAGGGCCTTGAGCGCCTGCGGCTCGAGCTGGCCCGCGGCCTGGACAGGCTGCAGGAAAAGGAAGCCGAGCAGTCCTGCCGCGGCTAGTCGAGTGAAAAGTCTCATGACAAAAAAAGTCTCCTTGTGGCGGGGCACTTTGCAGGCGGCCTGACTGCCTGATGCCTCGCTGATGGCACTGAGCGGGATGTTGAGCAACTTCTTTAGGAGTCGGGCCCAATTAACCGCTTCATTGTGGGTTTTTAGTGGCGGCGTCCCAGGCATCAGATCGACGCAGCCAAGCCAAAAAAGCACTTACACGACCCGCGAGATCCGATTGATCTGCTGAGAAATCATCGGTCTATTGGGGCCGGAATCGGACCCGCGGCTTGCCCTTGCCGCTGATCATCCCGACGTACCAGTCCCCATGGCGCAGCACCTCGGTGCAGCGGGTTCGATCCCTGGTCCACCAGGAAAAGGCCACGCACAGACGGTCGCCGTCGATTGACCACCGCCCGCTGTCGGACAGGATACCAGAGGATCCGCGAACTTCGCCGTCGCCGTCGACGACAATGCGGACCTGGTGCTTATCCTTCCAGATGGCCTCGAAGTGGCCGGGAAACAAGGCAGCAAGCTCGGCGGCGGAAAGTTTTTCGCCGGCCTCGGCCGTTGTGAAGGGAATCGCTGCCGCCATGAGCACAACGGCGGCCGCCACCTTGCGGCTGATGGTCATCGCATTCACCTGCTGTCGTAGGCTTGAAGACGAGGTCACAACTAGACGCTGCTTTGCGGCATCAAAATGGCACTTCGTCATCAAGATCGCGGGTTGCCGCCGGCGAACGCTCCTGGCGTGGCCGATCGAGCGGCCCCGATTGGCCGAACTGGTCGCCGCTGGAACTGCCTAATCCCGACTCCCCCGAGGCACGGGTGTCGAGCATGGTGAGTTCGCCCCGGAACTGCTGCAGGACCACCTCGGTGGAGAACTTCTCGACGCCCTGCTGGTCGGTGTACTTTCGGGTCTGAAGCTGGCCTTCGACGTAGATCTTGGACCCCTTCTTCAAATACTGCTCGGCCACCCGACAAAAGTTCTCGTTGAAGATCACGATGCGATGCCACTCGGTACGCTCGCGCCGCTCGCCGCTGGCCTTATCGCGCCAGGATTCCGACGTCGCGAGCCTCAGGTTCACCACCGGTCGGCCATCCTGCGTATGTCGCACCTCCGGATCAGCGCCGAGATTGCCGATCAGGATTACCTTGTTGACCGACCCTGCCATGTTGCTCTCCCTTGTCCTCGTGGCCCGGAAGCCTATGGTCCCGACCCCCAACCTGCCAGTGCGATGTGGCACTTGTCCACATGCCGCAACGCCTGTGGCATAGTTCTCTGTTTGTTCTATACCAAATCGAACTGACAGGCAAGCGCGTTCGGTTGACGCCAGGTTGACGCTGGTCGCGCATTGCGTCAAAGGACGATGGATCTTGCGCCCCCCGAGGACCAAGCATGACCGGCCCCAGCCTGACAGCGCTCGTCGAGTCCCTTCCGTCGACGGTGCCCTTTGTCGGACCGGAAGCGCAGGAGCGCGGACGCGGCAGGCGCTTCCGGGCGAGGATCGGCGCCAACGAGAACGTATTCGGGCCGTCGGCAAAAGCCGTCGAGGCCATGTGCGCGGCGGCCGTCGAGGCCTGGATGTACGGCGATCCCGAAAACTACGACCTCAAGCTGGCGCTGGCCAAGCGCCACGGGGTGGCACCGCACAACATCGTGGTGGGCGAGGGCATCGACGGGCTGTTCGGCTATATCGCCCGGATGACGGTGGAGCCCGGCACACCGGTCGCGACCTCGCTCGGCGCCTATCCGACCTTCAATTTTCATGTCACAGGCTTTGGTGGGCGGCTCCTCACGGTGCCCTATCGTAATGACCACGAGGACATCGCAGCGCTGCTCGATGTGTCGCGGCGCGAAGGCGCCCGGCTGATCTTTCTGGCCAATCCGGACAACCCGATGGGCACCTGGTGGCGGGCCCGGGATGTCATGGGGCTGATTCAGGCGCTCCCCGACGGCGCGCTTTTGTGCCTCGACGAGGCCTATTGCGAGTTCACACCGCCCGAAGCCCTGGCGCCGCTTGACGTCGACAATCCGCAGGTGCTGCGCTTTCGCACCTTCTCCAAGGCCTACGGCCTGGCCGGCGCACGCATCGGCTATGCCATCGGCGAGGCGGGCCTGATCAAGAGCTTCGACAAGATCCGCAACCATTTCGGCGTCAACCGCATAGCCCAGGCAGGTGCGCTGGCCGCACTTGCCGATGACGCCCACCTCGCTCATGTCATCGGCGAGGTCGCCGCGGCGCGCCATGCGATCGCCGAGATCGCCGCCGCCAACGGCCTCGAAGCCCTGCCGTCGGGCGCCAATTTCGTGGCCATCGACTGCGGCCGGGACGGGGACTTTGCCCGGCGGGTGCTGGGTGGCCTCATCGCCCGTGACGTCTTCGTGCGCATGCCGGGCGTGGCGCCGCTTGACCGCTGCATCCGGGTGAGCGTCGGGCGGCCTGCCGATCTCGATGCCTTCGCCGCGGCGCTGCCCGAGGCGCTGCAGCATGCGCGGGCATGACCTCGCGTCGTGGAGTCCGGCACGATAGTCACATGACCGGACTCCAGCGACCTCATCCGGCTGCGGCGGGCGTGCGTTACCTCGTCGGCATCGATACCGGCGGGACCTATACCGATGCCGCGGTGCTCACCGCCCATGGTCATCGAATCGCCGCCGCCGCCAAGGCCCTGACCACCCGCGGAGACCTTGCTATTGGGGTCGCAGAGGCGTTGGGCAAGGCGCTGGGCAGTCTTGCCGATGCCGACGCGGCCGGGCGGGTGGGCCTGGTGTCGATCTCGACCACGCTTGCCACCAACGCCGTCGTGGAGGGTCATGGCAGCCCGATCGCGGTCGTGCTCATCGGCTTCGACGAGGCGATGGCCGAGCGGGCAGGTCTGGCCAGGGCGCTACCGGGCACCCCGGTGGAGCGGGTCGCCGGCGGCCATGACCACAACGGCAAGGCGTCAGTTGCGCTCGACATCGCTCATCTCGACCGGGTCGTCGCCAGGCACGCAAACCACGCCGATGCCTTTGCCGTTGCGGCCCGCTTTGCGGTGCGCAATCCGGCCCATGAACTGGCCGCCCGCGAGCGCATCGTGGCGCTGACGGGCAAGCCTGTCACCCTGTCGAGCGAACTCACCTCGGCGCTCGATGCCCCGCGCCGGGCGCTGACGGCGGCCCTCAATGCCCGACTGATCTCGCGCATCTCGATGCTGATCGGCGGAGTGGGTGAGGCCATGGAGCGCCTGGGCGTCAAAGCGCCGCTGATGATCGTAAGGGGCGACGGCACGCTGGCGCTGGCCGAGGTGGTGGCGCTGAGGCCCATCGAGACCGTGCTGTCAGGGCCGGCAGCCAGCGTCGTGGGAGCAGCGGCGTTGTCGGGGCTCACCGACTTCATCCTGTCCGACATGGGCGGCACGACGAGCGATCTCGCGGTGCTCCTCGGCGGCCGGCCGCGGGTGGCGGAGGAGGGGGCCGAGATCGGCGGCTGGCGCACCATGGTGCGAGCCATCGACGTAAGGACGATCGGGCTCGGCGGCGACAGCGCGGTCGAAGTCGGTCCCGACGGCGCGTTGAGCGTCGGCCCTGAGCGCGTGGTGCCGGTGTCGCTGCTCGCGCACCGATTTCCCGAGGTCCTCAAGCACCTCGAGGCCGAGCTTGCCGAGCCCCGTGCCGGAGCGCTTGCCGGGCGCTTCGTGTTGCGCCCCATGGGGGGCTTGCGATCCACGCCTGGGAGCCTTCTGGGTCCGCGCGAAACCGAACTTTTGTCGCGCATCGACGAGCGCCCGGCGCCTGTGCGCAAGGTCGCGGTCTCGAGCGGCGGGCAACGCACCCTGAAAGCCTTGGCGCGAAAAGGTCTGGTTCAGCTCAGCGGGTTCACGCCGTCCGATGCCGCTCACGTGCTGGGACTGCAGGACAACTGGTCGGCCGAGGCCGCCAGGCGGGCG
>CAYWVA010000125.1:0-1123 GCA_964461545.1 uncultured Rhizobiaceae bacterium
CCGACCGGCTGACCGAGCGGCTCGATCACTCCAGCCATGAGCTGCTATCCAGGTTCAGCAGCACGGCTGGCCAGCTGACGCAGGGCCTGGAGCTATCCTCGATCGAGTTCGTGGCCCGGATCGACGGCACGGCCAGCCAGCTCAAGGAATATCTGGACCAGGCGACCGAGACGCTGACCGGTGAACTGTTGATCAGGACCGACCGGCTCACTGAGCGGCTCGATCATTCCAGCCACGAGCTGGTGACGAAGCTTGACGGCACGACGGGCCTGCTTGCGCAGCACATCGAGCAGATGGCGGGCGATGCCATAGCCAGGTTCGACAGCACGACCGGCCAGCTGACCCAGAGCCTCGAACAGTCCTCACACAAGCTCGCGACCCGGATCGGTGGTGCAGCCGGCCAGCTCAAGGAACATATTGACCAGGCGAGCGAGACCCTGAGCACTGAGCTGTCCACCACGGCCGATCGGGTTGCCGAATGGCTCGATCAATCAACCCATGAGCTGGTCGCCAAGCTCGATGGCTCGTCGGTCGCGCTGGCTCAAACCATCGAACGGTCGTCCGGCGAGGCCATAGCGAACTTCGACAGCACCGCCGGTCACCTGTCGCAGCAGTTCGAGCACTTGAGCGAGACCATAACGACAAGTCTCA
Source organism: uncultured Rhizobiaceae bacterium (assembly GCA_964461545.1). GTDB lineage: Bacteria > Pseudomonadota > Alphaproteobacteria > Rhizobiales > Aestuariivirgaceae > CAYWVA01. Next base: position 652 of record CAYWVA010000125.1, read on the forward strand.
CCAGCACAGCCGGCCGGTTGACCGAACACCTCGGGACGACGTCGGCGGAACTGACCGGCCGGCTGGCCGAGACCACGAGCCAGATCGCCGACCAGATCAGCAAGGTGTCCGGTGACCTGACCTCGCGGCTCGACACGACTGCGGAGCATGTCACCGGCCGTCTCGATCAGTCCTCACAAGAGCTTGCGAGCCATCTCGACCAGACGACGGCCCGGTTCACCCATCAGCTGGAGACCGTTTCCGGCGAACTGCTTGGCCGCCTCGACGAGGCCTCGGGCAGCCTGGCGGAACGGCTTGGTGAGTCGGCGGGCGACCTCGCCGATCGGCTTGACACGACGACGTCTGAGCTGAACCGCCGTCTGCAGAGCGTGTCGGGCGAACTGACCGGACGGCTGGAGCGGACGTCGATCCAGATTTCGACCCACATCGACGAAGCATCGGCCACCCTGTCGGGCCGACTGGGAACCACGGC
>CAYWVA010000125.1:1223-2902 GCA_964461545.1 uncultured Rhizobiaceae bacterium
GTCGGGGACCAGATGTTCGTGCGGGTAGAGAACACGGCGCGTGATCTCGGTGGCCGGTTCGACGTCGCCACACGCACGCTGGAACAGGTGACGGCCGACATCGCCGGCCGCTTCGATGCCAGCCGCGAGCAGTTTTCCAACATTCTCGACGGCACCAGTTCGCGCATCATCGCCGAGCTCAACACCACCTCGGCCACCTTTGCCGACGGCCTGGAGGAGAGCACGGCCGTCATCACCGGCCGCTTCGAGCAGACGGCCGGCGCGCTGGTGGAGCGCATCGACCATGCTGCACGCCAGCTGGAGACTCGAGGCGAGTCCACTTCGCTGCGCCTCGATGAGGCAGGGACCAAGTTCGCCGGCAGCATCGAGCAGGCAAGCGCCTTGCTCGACGAACGGTTGACCCAGGCCGGCAAGGGCCTCAACACCGAGCTTGAGGACGTGTTGCTGGCACTGTCGGCCCGGCTTGAATCGACCAGTGGCATGGTCGGCAACCGGCTTGAGGAGGCGTCCGAAGCGGTCGAGCGCGCTGTGGAGAGTTTCAACACCGGCATGGAGCACGTGATCCACAACCGCGAGGAACGGCTCAACGGGCTGGTGGCCGAGCTCGGCGCCAGGACCTCGGACGTGGATGCGATGATGGCCAAGTACACGGTGCTGATCGAGGAGGCGCTTAATCGGGCACACGGCCGCACCCAGGATCTCGCCAGAGTTCTGGCCGACCAGGTCGGCCAGACCTCGGAGCAACTGCAAGGCGAGTTGCGCCGGATCGAGGAGGCGGCAGACCACCACGTCTCCGCGGCTGCCAAGACGATGCGCGAGCAGTATGAGAACGTGCTCGCCTCGATGGGCGAAATGCTCGCCGCCTCGAACCAGAACTTCGGCCAGACGGCGCAGGAGATGCAGGCAACCGCCAAACTGGTGGTTCAGGATATCGCCCATGCCCGCACCGAGCTCAGGCGGACCATTCTGGACCTTCCCGATGAGACCCGGGCCAACGCCGATGCCATGCGCCAAGTGGTGTCCGATCAGATCACCGCACTTATGGCGCTGTCCGACGTGGTCAAGCGCCAGTCCGGCCTCATGGAGATGTCGGGGCCGGGGGTGGTTCCGCCAGCCAATGGGGGGCGCAGCCGGGCAAAATCTGAAGGCGCCCCGACCCCTGCTCCGCAGCAATCAGCGACGGCTGGCGACCAGGAGACGCTGGTGGCGGAGGCGGCCGCCGAGAGCCGTACCGACGACCGGCTGTCACAGCTGTCGATTGACGAAGCACATCCCGCGGCTCTGGCGCGCAAGACAGAAAAGCTCGTATCGAAGCTCAATGCCGTCGCCCGCGATCTCGTGCACGGCCTCGACGGCAAGCTCGACGAAGAGCTCGAACGCCGGTTCAATGCCGGAGAGGAGCACGTTTATACCCATCGGCTGTATCTCGCCCGCAGCAAACTACAGGCCGAGATCGAGACCCGCTACGCAGAAGAACAGCTGATCCGTGGCCGTAGCGACGCGTTCGTCCGGCTGTTCGAGCGCCTGCTCGAACGGGTGGCGGAGTCGCCCCAGGGCCAGGAACTGGTTGCCGCCTGCCTCGGCTCGGAAAGCGGCAAGGTCTATGCCATGCTGGCGCAGGCGAGCGGTCGCAAGGCGGCGGAGTAGGCGGAACCCTGGGGACGCTCGGATGGAGCGTC
>CAYWVA010000125.1:3002-7134 GCA_964461545.1 uncultured Rhizobiaceae bacterium
TCGCTCATGAGAGCTGGCCTATCGCCGGTGCCTTCACCATTTCGCGCGGCTCCAAGACCACTGCGGAGGTGGTGACGGTGACGCTCGAAGAGGACGCCGCAGTGGGGCACGGCGAGTGCGTTCCCTATGCCCGGTACGGCGAAACGGTGGAGACCACGATGGCTGCGCTCGAAGCGGCCCGCTCAGCCATCGAGCGTGGCATCGCCCGCCACGAGGCTGGCGCGCTCGTCCCCGCCAAGGCTGCACGCAACGCGCTCGACTGCGCCTTGTGGGACCTCGAAGCGAAGCGTACAGGGATACCTGTATGGCAGCGCGCCGGTCTCCAACCCCCCCGGCCGCTGCTCACCGCCTATACCTTGAGCCTCGATTCGCCCGCCGCGATGGCGGCGAGCGCTGCCCGAGCGTCGACCCGGCCGTTGCTCAAGCTGAAGCTGGGGGCCGACGGCGATGCCGAGCGGCTCGTTGCTGTGCGCCGGGCGGCACCACAGACCCGGCTGGTGGTGGATGCCAATGAAGGCTGGTCGGCCGACGATGTCGCGGGGATGTTTGCGGCCTGCCTGGCGGCGGGTGTCGAACTCATCGAGCAGCCCCTACCGGCCGCGGCCGATGACATCCTGGCGCGCCTGGAACGACCGGTGCCTGTGTGCGCCGACGAGAGCGCCCACGACGGCGACGGGCTCGGCGACCTCATCGGCAAGTACGATGCCATCAACATTAAGCTGGACAAGACCGGCGGCTTCACCGAAGCCCTGGCGCTGGCCGGCGCGGCGCGCCAGCACGGGCTCAAGATCATGGTCGGCTGCATGCTCGCCACCTCGCTTGCCATGGCGCCGGCCATGCTGGTAGGCCAACTCGCTGACCTCGTCGACCTCGACGGGCCGCTGCTGCTGGCCCGCGACCGCGAACCCGGCATCCGTTTTGAGGCAAGCCTCATGCATCCCCCACCAGCCGCTTTGTGGGGCTGAGCCCGGCGGAATTCCTGCGGCCATTACGAATCCCTAACCACTTTGCGCCGATAGTGGCCCACACAGGCGCCGGGTACCGGCTGGCGCGGGGGTCGACCGGCCAGTGAGTGAGTACACACAAAGGGATTACGAGGCCATTGAGGCCGCCGTGATGGAGAGCCCGCGGGGGCGCTGGTTCCTCAGCGAATTCGCTCGGCGCAACCGCGCCGCCGATACCAACATGTTGCTGGAGGCTATCGCCAAGCTTGAGCGCAGCGTGGCCGAAAAGTCGCCTCGTCGGGCCGGCGTGGGCGCGGCTGAGACATCCGGCAGCGAGGCGACCGAAGCCGGCGGCGGCCTGACAGCTGACAATCTCAGCTACTTCGAAGGCGATGAGGACCTCTTCCGGGCCCGTCCCGATGTCGCCGAGGCGGATCGGCCCGCAGAGCCCGCCCAATCGCTCGTCGTCGTAAGCAAGGAGCGGGTACGAAACCGGTCAATCCGGCCGGATCCGAAAGGTAACCCGAAAGACCGCATCGTCTTCATCCGGCGCGCCTCCTCCAAGGAGGTGTCCATTCCACTCGCCGACGAGACCGACGATCCGTTTGCGGCCCGTCCATAGAACGTCGCCTCTGTCCCCTGGCTCGGCTATGCCGCTGACAGGATGTCGGCAAACAGCTGGGCATCGACATTGCCCCCCGACACCATGACACCCGTCGTGCGCCCGGCGGTCCTAACGCGGCCGGCCAGGACTGCGGCAAGCGCCACCGCCCCACCGGGCTCCACGACCAGCTTAAGCAGAAAAAAGGCCTGGCGCATCGCCTGCTTGACCTCTTCATCGGTGACCGCCAGCCCGCCTGCTACCAGCCGCCGGTTGATCGCGAAAGTAAGTTCGCCGGGCTCCGGTGCCAGCAGCGCGTCGCAGATCGAGCCGGTGGCGGCCGAGTTGCGCTCGCGCCGGCCCGATTGCAGCGAACGGCGATGATCGTCAAACCCGTCGGGCTCCACACAGTAAATCGCCGTTCTGGGCGAGGCGCTGGTCACCGCCAGCGCCACGCCGGCTGTGAGCCCTCCGCCGCCGACCGGGGTCAGCACCGCGTCGAGATGAGCCCCACGGGCGGCCGCCTGCTCGACCAACTCCAGCCCGCCAGTGCCCTGGCCGGCGATGATGTGGCGGTGCTCGTAGGGCGGAACGATCACGGCGCCGCGTTCGCGTGCCAGGGCGCTCGCGATTTCCTCGCGCGACTGGCTGGCGCGATCATAAAGGACGATCTCGGCCCCATAGGCCAGGGTGTTGGCCTTCTTGATTTCGGGTGTGTCCTCGGGCATCACGATGACGGCCGGCAGCCCGCGCAGACGCGCCGCCGCCGCCACGCCCTGGGCATGATTGCCGGACGAATAGGCAACCACGCCGCCGCGCTTGGCCTCCTCGTCGAGCCTTGAGATGAAATTCCACGCGCCGCGGAACTTGAACGACCCGGTGCGCTGCAGGCACTCCGCCTTGATCAGGACCCGCCCGCCCGCCAGTTCATTGAGGAGCGCAGACTCAAGCATCGGCGTCACCACGGCCTCGCTTTTGAGGCGCTCGCGCGCGTCGGCGATGTCAGCGAATGTCGGCAGCGTCATCGCGGTCATGGTCGGCCTCCCGGTCATCGTCTTAAGGCATCGGGCGACATGGCGATAGCTTGATTGCAGCCGCTGCGAACCCCATATCGGGGCCAGCTTCGAATCGAGAGGAACCCTTAGATGACGACTATCGCTCAACGCTCCAGCCGTTGGACGCCACTTGGCGTTGCTGCATTAATCCTTGGCTTTCTCGTGTGGTGGCCGCTCGGCTTTGCCGTTCTCGCCTACATTTTGTGGGGCGGAAGTGTCGATCAGCTGCTCAAAGAGACCATCGACCAGTTCAAGAGCAAGTCGAGTTCTGCCCGCGGCAGCGGCAATGCCGCTTTCGACGACTACCGGGCGAGCACGCTCAAGCGCCTCGAAGAGGAGCAGGCCGAGTTCGCCGACTATGTCGAGAAGCTGCGCATGGCCCGCGATCAGGAGGAGTTCGAGCGCTTCATGTCCGAGCGCCGCGCCGGCGAGCCGCGGTGATGTGCGCCTCCCCCTGAACGGGGGGAGGCTCTCCCTTTCCTCGGGGCTACGCCTCAGCGCGCCAGTGCGCGCACCGTCTCGCTGATCGCTATTTCGACACCGGTCACCATCCGTGACAGCTCCATGGACGCCATGCCGGGGCCGTGGCGGCGGTCTTGCTTGAGGGCTGCTTCGACCACCTGTTCGGGCATGCACGGCAGGTGCAGAAAGCCGCACAATGGGCGGTCCGTCCGGGCTTCGGCGGCTTCCAGGCAATAATAGAGGCAGGCGTTGCACAGAAACGTGCCGGCGCTCGCCGACAGCTGGGTCGGGATGCCGGCGGTGAGCAACGCCCGTTCGATGTTACGCAGCGGTAGCGTCGCCAGACGCGCCGCCGGCCCGCCTTGGCTCACATAGGCGTCCGTGACGCTGAGCCCGTCATTGTCGGCCATGTCGAAGTCGGCAAGGTTGAGCGCGCTGCGCTCGATGTGGATGGCCGCCGCGCCGACGTGCATCCCGAGGCTGACGATGGCGGCAAATTCGCTCTCCTTCAGGAGACGGTCAAGCGCCGGCTTGAGACGGGTCATCGACACCGGCAGTGCCCGCCCCACAATGGGAACTCCGTCGATAACCAGGCCGTCCAGTGCCTGCATGGCCTCGAATGCCGGGTTACGGCGGTGACCGCCATAGGGCTCGAAGCCGGTGAGGAGGATCGGGGCAACTGGCATGGGCTCGGCGATATAGCGGCTAGGAGCGGCAATACAAGTGTTGTCCCGGGGTGCGACCAGCGCTTGGCTTCATACGGGGCTGGCGCTCGAGGCCGGTTCACATCAGGTCTTCGTGCAAAAGCTCGCTGTTGATAGCAAAGCCCGCCATTGCGCCCTCCGCTGCCGCGACGATGGCGAGGTGAACGCGGCGCGATGCGTCGCCGGCGACATAGACGCCTGCCACGTTGGTTTTGCCGTAGGCGGACGCGTCTGCGACCCCCCGCTCGGTCAGCTGGCAGCCGAGACTCTCGGCCAGTCGAGTGATACGGCGGTCTTCGGGAACGAAGAACAGCGCCCGACGCTCGATGACGTCGCCAGTGGCAAACCGGATGCGCTCAACACCTG
>CAYWVA010000126.1:0-7131 GCA_964461545.1 uncultured Rhizobiaceae bacterium
CAAGCCGCGGCGCGACGCCGGCTATTCCCCCCCGCCGCCGCCATCACCGCCACCCAGGCCGGCGGCAGAAGAGCCCGGCCTATGAGTTCAGAGTCTGATCCGGCGCCGCAGATCAGCATGGCCGATTTCGTGAAAGTGGACATCCGGGTGGGCACGATCACCGCGGCTGAGCCCTTCCCCGAAGCTCGCAAACCCGCCTACAAGCTGACCATCGACTTCGGAGCCATTGGGCTCAAGAGGTCGTCGGCCCAGATCACCCGCCATTACACGTGCGACGATCTAATCGGGCGCCAAGTCGCGGCAGTGGTCAATTTCCCGCCGCGCCAGATCGGCCGCTTCATGTCGGAGGTCCTCACCTTGGGCTTTGCCGACGCCGAGGGCGAGGTTGTGCTGGCGGCAGCCGAGCGGCCGGTCCCCAACGGCAGCCGGCTCTACTGATCCGGCAGTCGAGCGTCGCCATTGCAGGCAATGTCCCGTCCCTGCCTGGTCCCTGCGGGGTGCCTTGATTCTGGCGCCCTCGCCGCACCCGAGTTGGGATTGCGGCGCAAGCATCGGTTTAGCGTCACGTCTGGCACGATCTTCGAACTCCGGTTTGCCGGGTAGGCCGCGTGCGCTATCTTCGCGCTTGGTTTTGGCAACCGAATGCACAATAACAGCGGGACTTTTTCAGGAGGGGGATGAAGTGAGAGGCGCAGCGGTCCTTATTGTTTGCACTGCTCTGGCCGCTGTCCCAGCCAACGCAGGGGAAGCTGGTGATCCTCAACTCGGCCAAGTGCTGTTCCAAAGGCACTGCGGGACCTGCCATGTCGTCGACCGCGCCGTGAATGTGTTCGGTCCCCACCTGATGGACGTTTACGGACGCGAGGCCGGTTCGGTTCGGAACTTTCGCTATTCCTATGAGATGCAGGTGTCCGGCATCGTGTGGGATGAGGAAACCCTTGACGCGATAATGGTCACCCCACAAAAACTGGTACCGGGCACCATCATGTATTATCGGGGCTTGCACGACGAGGACGGCCGTGCGCACATCATCGCCTACCTCAAACAGCAGTCGGGAGCCGAATAGCTCGACTGCCTGCCGGCGGGACACCCAGTCTTGAACTAGATATGGTCGCGCGGGATGCGGCACAGCCACTCCTTCGAGACCACGCGCGTCTCGCCCTCATAGGCATCAAGCGTCGCGGTGATCTCGAAATGATCCTGCGCCGCCGTCATTCGGGTATTGGTCAGGATGCGGACGCTAAAGCCGTCGCGCCGGAATTCCTGTTTCCAGCTGATGGCGGCGCGGGCCGAGAGCGGGTCGTCCGGCTTGATGGAATAGGTGCGCTGGGCACGCGCGCCGGCCGCCCAGCCAATATCGTCCTGGATCACCACACCGTCATCGCTGAGCCGCTCAACGGCAACGCGCCCGGTTTCGAGATCGGTGACGACGCGCATCGACTCCTCCGGTGGCTGCAAGGTGCGGGCGTTCAGCGCCGGCGCCGCTTCGGCCGCATCGAACCGCCGCAAGGCGCGATCCTCAGGCCTCGGGGGCCGGACCGGCAGCGTCAGGCTGCTGTGACCGGTGAACACACTCAAGGTGACCGGCTGCGGGGAGGGCCACACGATGGGCCAGTAGCTGGTCGACACGGCGATCCGCAGCCGGCTGCCGCGGCCGATGCGCTGGGCGCAATCATTTAGCCTGACGGCCAATCGGTAGCGCTTGCCCGGCTCGAGCCTTTGCGGGTGCTCGTGGCTGTCGCGATGAGTGAGATTGAGCATGCCATAGGTGAGCCGGGTGGCAGCACCGTCCGGCAACACTTCGCTCAAGGTCACGGCGACCAGGGCGACGTCACGGTCGGCAGCAAGGTCGAGTTCGACCACCGGAGCGCCGAGGATTTCGAGTGCTGACCGCAGCGGTTCGCTGTCAAACACCAAAGACCCACCGGCTTCCTGGCGCTGGTCGCCCGGCTGATCGGGACCGAGGCCGTAGGGGCACCACTTGCCGGCGGCGAGCCCCACAGTCTGGGGCGAGCAAATCTCAAGCACCCGTTCCGGCGCAGTCTTTTCTGGCCGCTCGATGCGGTTGACCCCGAGCCTGCGGGTGACCGCTTCGATGCGCGGGCTCGGCCAGACCTCCTCAGCCACCCAACGTCCGGGCCGCTCGGCATACCAGGGTTGCGGCTTGACCGGATCCTGCATCCACACCCTCAGCATCGGTTCGTCCATGATGCCGGTCTCGATACCCTTTAACCACTTGTCCCACCAGCGCAGCGCCTCCTGCAGAAAGCCGATCCGGGGCCCCGGAAGCGCGAAGTGCGGATATTTGTGCGCCCACGGACCAACAAGTCCCTTGCGCGGCACCTTGAGATGCCGGAGCATTCGGAAGATGGCGTTCGAATAACCGTCGGCCCAGCCGCCGACCAGAAGCACCGGGCACCGGATCGCGTCGTAGTCCTGCGAGATCGAGCCGTGCTTGTAGAGCCCATCGCGGCGCAGGTGGCGGTGCCAGTCCTCGATCCACAAGCCTGAGCCCTCGAGCCGCTCCATCCACATGTCGCGCCACTTTTCTCCCACCAGCGCGGGGTCCGGCGGGCTGGCGTTGCCGGCGAACATGGTGGAGCCCCAGGAGAACTTGTCGACCAGCAGCGCGCCGCCCATGAAGTGGATGTCGTCGGCGTAGCGGTCGTCGGTGGAGCACAGCGAGATCACCGCCTTAAGCTCGGGCGGGCGGCGGGCGGCGACCTGCAGCCCGTTGAATCCGCCCCACGAGATGCCGATCATGCCGATCGATCCGGTGCACCACGGCTGGGCGGCGATCCAATGTAGGATTTCCAGTGCGTCGTCCTGCTCCTGCTTGAGATATTCGCCGAGCAGCACGCCTCCGGACTCGCCGGAGCCGCGCATGTCGACCCTGACCGAGGCATAACCGTGGCCGGCGAAATACGGGTGGGTGAGGGCGTCGCGGGCCGCCGTCCCGTCGCGCTTCCGGTAGGGCAGATACTCCAGGATCGCCGGCACCGGATGTGCTTCGGCGTCCTTGGGCAGCCAGATCATCGCCGACAGCTCGACCCCGTCGGACAGCGGGATGACGGCATGGGCCATGGTCTTGATCGGGCGCGGAAAGCGGCGGCGGGTGCGCATGTAGACTGGTCCTCCGGGGAAAACGAAAAGCCAACCTACACGGCCGCCCGAGCGATTGTCACGTGGCGGGCGACGCGGCACGATTTCGCGCCCAACGGGCGTGGTGCGGGGCCACGCCTGTGGTAGAATGGGCCGCAAACCGAGGTGAAGTCACGAAGGAGCAACGCAATGAATGACAAACGGTATTCGCCCGTGCGGCAGGTGTGCGCCGTGGCTGCAGGGCTGGCAATGTTTGCTGCGGCCTTCACCGGTCCCACCATGGCTCAGGACGCCGGCGGCTATGAAGTCTGGGCGCTCGACCAGGGCACCGGCACCGTGCACATCTACGGGGCCAACCTGGAGGAAGTCGACCGGATCGACTTGGCGGCGCAAGGGATCAGAACACCGCACATGATCGACTTCAACTCCGACCACAGCTATGCGGTGATCGCCAGCACGTCTTCGGGCGACGTCACCATCATCCGCACCGAGGACCGCTCGGTGGCCGCGGTGCTCAAGACGGGACCGGGCACCCACATGGCCTCGGTCCTTCCGGATGATTCGGCCATCATCGTCGACGTGATCGGCGCCGCAGACGTCGAGCGTGACGGCCAGCTCGTCGAAATCACCGCCGACTTTGCAACCGGCACCTTCGAGATCGGCCGCAGACTGACGATTGCCGAAGATCCTCTGTTTCAGGAAAACGCCGAGAAGTTCAACGATGTCGGCGCAGTGTGCCACGATTATTCACGCGACGGGCGCCACGCCTATGTGACGCTGGGCCCCGCCCTGGCCAACGCCGGGCTGGTCGTCCTCGACACCGCCGAATTCAATCTCGTCAAGGTATTCGGACCCGACGAGCTCAAGGTCAACTGCGGCACCCTGCTCACGCCCGACGGGGCCCATATGCTGGTGAATGGCGGCAGCGGCGACACAGGGGTCTGGTATGCCATCGACACTGCGACACTTGAAATCGTCAGACAGGGAGATTCAGGCGGCCACGACGCACATGGCGTGTGGGCCACACCAGACGGCAGCGAGATCTGGATGGTGAACCGGGTGTCGAGCAACGGTATCGTCCTTGACGCGGCGACGCTGGAGCTCAAGGCCGAACTGACCGACGTCGGCAAGACTCCAGACATCATTGCGATGTCGCCCGATTCGGAGCTCGCATTCATTTCTCTGCGCGGACCCAATCCGATCACGGCGCCCCACGTGGCGGTCGGCGAAACGCCGGGCTTTGCCGTGATCGGCATCAAGGATCGTGCGCTTCAGAGGATCATTCAGCCTGCGGAGGACAACGATCAGAGCGACTTCCACGGCATCGGCGTGCGCGTGCTGCATTAACGACGGGCGACCCTTTATGTGGCAAGGCCGATCACCAGCATCTGACACCACGATGCCGGCGACCCGGCAATGAAGATGACCCGCTGGGTGCGGGTTCTGAGAATGATCTGGCCTTGGCCACGGCTTTTCCGCCGGGTAGCCGATATCTTCGGCCTAATCGAGTTGTTTCATCATGGCGTAGAGAACAGGCCGGCGCCACGAGTCCCCCTGGAACTGGTCACATGTGGGTGAGGATGGGAACGCTGCGAGGCGGATCCTGGCGTTCGGGGAACACCACCACGCCGCTGCCCACCCGGTGAAATGCCAGATCGACGACACTGCCGCCGACCTTGAGCTCCTTGATATGCAGATGGTCGATGCCTTCCGGCAATGTCGGGTTGTGGACATGTATTTCGCCGCTCCAGCCGTCAATGCGGATGCCGAGACACGCCTGCAGCATCATGAAGACGCTCCCCGCCGCCCAGGCCTGCGGCAAGCAGGCCACCGGATAGGTAATCGGTGCCTCGCCGGGCAGGCGGGCAAAACCGCAAAACAGCTCGGGCAGCCGCATGCCGAAATGGACCGCCGTCTCGAAGGTCTGGTTGAGCAGCTGCACGGTGGCGTCGCGTCGGCCGTAGCGCGCGAGGCCCGCCGCGGCAAGTGCGGTATCGTGCGGCCACACCGAACCATTGTGATACGACATGGGATTGTAGCGGGCTTGGCTTTCGGCCAGGGTGCGGATGCCCCAGCCGGAGTTGAAGGCCGCTGTCATCAGCTGGTCGGCCACGCAGGCTGCTCGCTCGGGCGCCGGCAAGCCGGAATACAGAAGGTGTCCGACATTCGACGTTCGAACTCGGCACAGTTCGCCCTTACCGTCTATGGCAACGCCGTAGAACCGGCAGTCGGGCATCCAGAAACGCGCCTCCACGGCTGCGCGCAAGGTCTCGGCGCTCGCTTCCCAGTGCTGGGCGTCGTCGAGGACACCACGGTGTCTGGCCAGCGAGGCCATGGCGGTGCGGGCAGCAAACGAATAGCCCTGCACCTCGAGCACCGCCACGGGGCCGACGGGGAAGCTTCCGTCGGCGTGAAATATCGAATCCTCGCTGTCCTTCCAGGCCTGATTGGCCAGTCCTGTGTTTTCCCCCCGTGAATAGTCGAGCAACCCGTCGTCATTGGAATCGCCCGGGCCATCCATCCACGACATCGCGGCCTGCAGAGACGGCCACAGCACCTCGATGAAGTCGAGATCACCGGTGCGGTCGGCATAGGCCCCGGCCAGGATGACGAACAGCGGGGTGGTGTCGACGCCGCCATAATACTGGCCGAAGGGGAGCTCGTTGCGCGCCGTCATCTCGCCCTTTCGGGTCTCGTGCATGATCTTTCCGGGTGCTGAGTCGCGGAAGGCGGAGACTTCCTGGGCCTGATGTTTGGCGAGAAACGCAAGGACGCCTCGGGCAAGTCCCGGATCGATCCACAGGGTCTGGAGTGCGGTGATGATCGCGTCGCGGCCGAACGGCGTGGAAAACCAGGGGATGCCGGCGTACGGATAAGGTCCGGTATCGAGGTCGGAGGTCAGCAGCGCCAGATCGGCACCCGACTTGTCCATCCACTCATCAAAGATACGGCCCGACGCCTTCAGGCGCGCTCCTCGGCGCCGGCGCCGGCGCATGGCGAGCCTGGCCCTGGCGGCGGCAGGCCTGAAGACGTCGCGGGAGGGCTCGAGCGGACACAGGGCGGCGATCTCGATGTAGAGCTCGACTTCGGTGCTCGGCGGCAGGTCGATGACGAACTCTGCTCGGTCGCCGGTCAGTCGCTTAGGCACGGCGGAAAAGGTGATTCCGGTGGTGCGCAGCACGCCGTCGAGCCCTTCATAGCGCAGCAGCACGCTGCGGTGGCCGATTTCGGGCGGCAAGAGCCGGCCACGCTGGGTGCGGGTCTGGCCGCGCACTTCGAACATGTCGCGGAAATCGGCGGCGAAGTCGATGCTGAGTGGCAGCACGGACGCGTAGCGACCGTAATTGACCAAAGCAAGCCGTTCAAGGAGGTGCTTGCCCCACAGGAAGCGCGCCCGCGCGATATGGATCACGCCTTCCGGGGTGCTTGAGCCGCCCAGTGGCGGCAGCGGCTGGTTGGTCATGTGCGAGGTGAAAAAGACGTTGTCCTGGCTGACGGCAGCGCTCAGCAAGGACGGCGCCTGGCCGGCCAGCGTGAGGTGGAAACGCGACAGCACCCGGGTGTCGTTGTGGAACAGGCCATCGTCCAACCCGACGATGTTGCCAAAGCCGTCGGCCACAACAAAGCTGTCGCCCTCCTTCAAGACGAACAGCCGCATCGGCACCCGGGGGTGGCCGGTGTCCCCGCCGGCCTCCGAACCCGAAACCTCGGGCGCCAATGGATGGAGCTCTGGGTGCACGGACGCGATCAGCCAGTCTCCCGCAAAAGCTCACCGCTCATAAGCTGCCAATAGTGCCGGGCGTAGTTTGCCGCCATCACCGGGGCGGAAAAGCGCCGCTCGAACACCGCCCGGATGCGCCGGCGCTCGAGGCTATGGATTCGCCCGACGGCATCGACCGCCTCGTCCATCGAGTGGGCGATGAAGCCGGTCACACCGTCGTCGATCACCTCCGGCACCGATCCGCACCCCCAGGCGATCACCGGAGTGCCACAGGCCATCGCCTCGATCAAGACCAGACCGAACGGCTC
>CAYWVA010000127.1:0-7118 GCA_964461545.1 uncultured Rhizobiaceae bacterium
GGGTGTATTCGGGCAGCTCGATGCGGTCGATCTCGCGCCGTCCGCTGGGGTCGAAGAGGCATAACTCGACCCGCTCGGCATGGGCGGAAAACAGCGCAAAGTTGACGCCGGAGCCGTCCCAGGTTGCCCCCAGCGGCGAAGAGCGGCCCGGCTCGACGCGGTAGGCACGGCTGGATCTGCCCGGTGTATCTTGCATCTTCCCGATCCCCTCAGCTGGAACACCGAAACCGCTATTCAGCCCGTCGGTTCCAAAACGATGGTGGCCAGCGGCGGAAGAGTGAGCAGCAGCGACCAGGGGCGCCCGTGCCAGGTCACTGCCTCGGCCTCCACCGCGCCGGCATTGCCAAGGCCGCCGCCGCCATACTCGGCCGCGTCTGAGTTGAGCCGCTCGCGCCACACCCCGCCGCACGGCACCCCGACCCGGTACTCGTGGCGTGGCATCGGCGTGAAGTTGCACACGATGAGGCAGGGCCGGTCGGCGTCGCAGCCGCGCCGCAGATAGGACAGGACAGAGTTCTCTGTGTCGCTGGCGTCGACCCACTCGAAGCCTTGCGGTTCGCAGTCCTTCTCATGCAGCGCCGGGGTCTCGCGGTACAGCCGGTTGAGATCGCGCACCAGCGACTGCACGCCGCGGTGCATGCCGTCGTCGAGCAGATGCCAGTCGAGGCTCTGGTCGTGATTCCACTCGCTCTCCTGGCCGAACTCGCCGCCCATGAACAGGAGCTTCTTGCCCGGATGGGTCCACATGAACGACAGATAGGCGCGCAGGTTGGCGAACTTCTGCCAGCGGTCTCCCGGCATCTTGCCGAGCAGCGAGCCCTTGCCGTGCACCACTTCGTCATGGGACAGCGGCAGGACGAAGTTCTCGGAGAAGGCGTAGAGCAGGCCAAACGTCAACTCGTTCTGATGGAACCTGCGGAAGATCGGCTCACGCGAGATGTAGGACAGCGTGTCATGCATCCAGCCCATGTTCCATTTGTAGCCGAAGCCCAGCCCGCCGACGTACACGGGCCGCGACACCGCCGGCCAGGCGGTCGATTCCTCGGCGATGGTGGTGGAGCCCGGAAATTCGCCGAATGCAAGCTCGTTCAGGCGTTTCAGGAAAGCTACCGCGGCGAGGTTCTCTCTGCCGCCGAACTCGTTGGGTACCCAGTCGCCGGCCTCGCGGCTGTAGTCGAGGTAGAGCATGGAGGCCACTGCGTCGACCCTCAGCCCGTCGATATGGTAGCGGTCGAGCCAGAACAGTGCGTTCGACAACAAAAAGTTCAAGACCTCGTTGCGACCGTAATTGTAGATCAGCGTCTGCCAGTCGCGGTGGAAGCCCTGGCGCGGATCGGAATGCTCGTAAAGCGCGGTGCCGTCGAACAGGCCGAGGCCATGGGCGTCGGTCGGAAAATGGCCCGGCACCCAGTCGATGATGAGCCCGAGGCCGGCGGCGTGGGCGCTCTCGACAAACCGTCCGAAGGCCTCCGGCGTCCCGAACCGGCTCGTCGGCGCGAACAGGCCGATGGGCTGATAGCCCCACGATCCGTCGAAAGGGTATTCCGACACCGGCAAACATTCGATGTGGGTGAAGCCCATGTCCTTGACGTAGGGGATTAGGCGCTCGGCAAGCTCATCATAGGTGAGATAGCGCCCGTCGGCGCGCATCCATGATCCGAGATGGCACTCATAGATCGAGATTGGAGCATCGAGCGCCTGGCGCTTTGCGCGCTCATGCATCCATTCCTGGTCATGCCAGTTGCCGGCCGGCAGCCCATGGATCACCGAAGCCGTGGCCGGCGGCTTCTCGCAGTAGAAGGCGAACGGGTCGGTCTTGAGCGGCAGGTGCTGCCCGTCGTGGCCGATGATCTCGTACTTGTAGAGCCCGCCCGGTTCCAGGCCGGGGAGGAAGAGCTCCCACACCCCCACGCCGTGGCGCAGGCGCATCGGATGGGTACGGCCGTCCCAGTTGTTGAACGGACCCACCACGCTGACGCGCCTGGCGTTGGGCGCCCATACCGCAAACGCCACCCCGCTGACACCTTCCATGACGGTCGGGTGCGCTCCCAGCCGCTCGTGAAGGTGCAGATGCCGGCCCTCGCCCAGCAGATGGATATCGAGATCGCCCAGCACCTGCGGGAACCGGTAGGGATCCTCGACGATGTCCTCGCCTTCGAAGCGCCGCACTCCCAGGCGGTAGGCGAAGCGGTCGCGAGCTCCTTCGATCACCCCGGCAAAGACGCCGTCCTGGTGCACGCGGGCAAGTTCGGCCCGTTGCTTGCCATCCTGGTCGATGACGCGCACGGATTGAGCACCCGGCAGCATGGCCCGCACGCTGAGCGGCTGCGAACCGCCGCCCTGCATCCCGAGGACCCCGAAGGGATCGCCTTCGCGCCCCGATACGAGGCGGTCGATGGCGTCGGGCGACAGCACGGGCTTGTCGCGGCTGGGATCAGTTTTCGGTTGGGCTTTCGCCATTCGGCATCTCCATTGACAGGAGGCGAGCCAGCCCCGACAGCGGCACCTCGAGCCAGCGCGGCCGGTTGGTCGCCTCGTACACGATCTCGTAGAGGGCCTTCTCCAGGAGAAACAGATCGAGAAGCCGGCGGGCGTGGTCCTCGCCGGGCCAGCTCGGCGCCCCGTCGATGGCCGCGATATAGGCGGTGAGGAAGGTGTCCTGGACCAGCTGGCCCCAGCTTTCGGCGGCGTTTACGGCTGCTGCGGCATTGGGAACCGGCTGCTCCAGCGCCCACCGAATCGCCTGGTAGGCGGCATAGTCGAATGACCGGATCATCCCGGCTACGTCCTTCAGAGGCGGGTATTTCTGGCGCCGCTGCTCAAGGCTGCGGGCCGGCTCGCCCTCGAAGTCGATGATGAAGAAGTCGTTGTGCGACACCAGCACCTGGCCGAGGTGATAGTCGCCGTGGATGCGGGTCTTGAGTGCATCCATGGGGCCAGACGTGAGCTCGCCGATGCGCTCGGCGATGAGCCGGTCGCCGGCCAGCACCGCCTGGGCCCTGTCGCGATGCACGCCCTCGATATGGGGCAGCGCGCGCTCCAGGGCGGTGCGGGCGAGCCCGTGCTGCTCGGCGACGGCGCGGCCCCAGCCTGCCAGATCCTCGGCGCTGATCGGCTCAGCCGCGAAGGCCGCCTGGTCGGTCTCCACCGCGAGCGCCCGGTGCATCTCGGCCGTGCGCTGGCCGAGGGTTTCGGCCAGGGCGGCATACTCGGCGAAGGGCACGCCGGCTTCCTCGGGCTCGCTGGGCCGCTCGATCGCCTGCTCCTCGAGGAAGCGCTGCAGCCAGTCGACGGTGAAGTTCCAGCCGTCGCCCTGATTAGGCACCAGCCCGAAGGCGATGCCGAGCGCGGTCTGTTCGCCGCTCTCGGTGATCCGCTGCATCGATCCGAGGTAAGCCGGGGAATTGGCAAAGCCCGCCACCTCGGTGAGAAAACGGGCCATCTCGACCTCCGGCTGCACGCCGGCCTGCAGGCGGCGATAGAGCTTCAAGACCAGCTGCTCGTTGACGATCGAGGAGGTGTTGCTTTGCTCCACGCCGATGCGGCGCAAGCTCGGGGTCTCGGGAGCCGGCAGCTGATCGAGGCCGTCTGAGCCTGCGAAGACGAGCCGGGCGCCATCGGCTTCAATGGTGCGGCGGGCGCGCATGTTGTGGACAATGGCATGGGCAAGGGCCTCGCCCTGGGCGGCGTCATAGACGATGCCGACCTGCGGCCCGCGGCGGATCTTGGCCAGCGTGTAGGACAGATAGGGCGAGCCGAAGCCGATATTCTGCTCGCCCCACACATAGTCGAGGGGCAAAAAGTACCGGTGCGGCTGGCTGGCACCGTCGGGGATGGCGGTGACTTCGGTGAGCAGCAGGGGCTCGCCGCCGCTGCCGTCGCCCCTGTCGACCTCAACCGCCCAGGCGATGGCGGCATCGAGCCGATAGGCGTCCTTGGCGGCAAACCAGCGCTGGTTGCGCATATAGGCCGGCAGCACCTCACGCTCGAGCGTCAGCCGGGCGCGCTCGCTCAGCACGTCAGACCAGCCTTCGCGCACCACGATGGTGACGAATTCGGGCAGGGATTCGGGGACGGGCTCATGCCAGACCGGCAGATCCGCCTCCTTGGCCAGGACGAACCAGTAGAAGCCGTAGGCCGGCAAGGTGAGCATGTACGGCAGATCGCCGATGGGCGGGAACGGCGAACGGCCGAGCAGCTCGATCGGCACCCGGCCCTTGAACGCCGCCAGGTCGAGCTCGACGGCCTGGGCAGCGCGGGCCAGGTTGAACACCGCCAGCACCGTGTCCTCCTCGTATTCGCGGAGGTAGGCCAGGATCTTGCGGTTACGCGGATAGACGAACGTCATGGTGCCGCGGCCGAAGGCCGGGCGCTGCTTGCGCACCGCCAACAGCCGGATCATCCAATTCAGCAGCGATGAGCGGTCGGTGACCTGCGACTCGACGTTGACGACCTCATAGCCGTAGATCGGATCCATGATCGGCGGCAGATAGAGCCGCTGCGGGTCGGTGCGGGAAAACCCGCCGTTGCGGTCCGGCGACCACTGCATGGGCGTGCGCACCCCGTCGCGGTCGCCAAGATAGAAATTGTCGCCCATGCCGATCTCGTCGCCATAGTAGATCACCGGCGTCCCGGGCATGGAAAACAACAGCGCGTTCATGAGTTCGATCTTGCGCCGGTCGTTGTCGAGCAGCGGGGCAAGCCGCCGGCGTATGCCGAGATTGATGCGCATGCGCCGGTCGGTGGCATAGGTTTCCCACAGGTAGTCGCGCTCCCGGTCGGTGACCATCTCGAGGGTGAGCTCGTCGTGGTTGCGCAGGAAGATCGCCCACTGGCAGTTGTCGGGGATGTCCGGGGTCTGGCGGATGATGTCGGTGATCGGATGCCGATCCTCCTGGGCCAGCGCCATGTACATGCGCGGCATCAAGGGGAAGTGGAAGGCCATGTGGCATTCGTCGCCGTCGCCGAGATAGGGGCGGGTGTCCTCCGGCCACTGGTTGGCTTCCGCCAGCAGCATGCGCCCCGAATAGCGGGCATCGACCTCGGCGCGGATGCGCTTGAGGACCTCGTGCGTCTCAGGCAGATTCTCGTTGTTGGTACCCTCGCGCTCGCACAAATAGGGCACCGCGTCGAGGCGCATGCCATCGACCCCCATCGCCATCCAGTAATGCAGGACGCCGACGATGTCCTTGAACACGTGCGGATTGTCGAAGTTGAGATCCGGCTGATGCGAGTAGAAGCGATGCCAGAAGTAGCTTTGCGCATCGGGGTCCCAGGTCCAGTTCGACTTTTCCGTGTCGAGGAAGATGATCCGGGTGCCCTGATATTTCTGGTCGGTGTCGCTCCACACATAGTAGTTGCGCGCCGCACTGCCGGGCTTGGCCTGCCGGGCCCTCTGGAACCAGGCATGCTGGTCGGAGGTGTGGTTGATGACCAGTTCGATGATCACCCGGATGCCGCGCCGGTGGGCTTCGCGAACGAAACGGCGGAAGTCGCGCATCGAGCCGTAGGAAGGATTGATCGAGCGGTAGTCCGAGATGTCATAGCCGTCGTCGCGCAATGGTGAGGGATAGAACGGCATGAGCCAGATGGCGGTACAGCCAAGATCAGCGACATAGTCGAGCTTCTGCATCAGACCGGTGAAGTCGCCCATGCCGTCATTGTCGGAGTCAAAGAACGCCTTCACATGCAGCTGATAGACGATGGCGTCCTTGTACCAGACGGGATCGTGCCAGTCCGTGGCCATAAGGTCAGTCTCCGGTCGGCGGCGGGGGAACAAGGCGCCAGATAGCGTAGGGCCGCACGGCCGGATCAAGCCGCACGTGCTGGATCTTGCCGGCCCACGTCAGGCGCCGATCGGCGGTGAGATCGATGGCGTCGATGGATGCCGTGTCCGGCAGACCAAACTCCCACAGCGGCATTTCGACATCCGCCCCATGGGCGCTATGCGGATCGAGGTTGACGGCCACGACGATGCAATTGTCGCGCTCCGCCGTGATCTTGTAGAAGGCCAGTATGTTGTCGTTCCAGGCGTTGAGGAACGTCAGGTTGGTGAACTGCCACAGGGCCGGATTGTCCCGGCGCAGGCGATTGATCAGTCGGATGTCGTCCTTGATGTGGCCGCGGTCGAAGTCCCAGACCCGGATCTCGAATTTCTCCGAATCGAGATACTCTTCCTTTCCGGGAAGGGCTGCCGCGTCGCAGATCTCGAAGCCGTTATAGAGGCCGTAGGAGGTGCTGAGCAGCGCCGCCAGGACGAGGCGAACCTGGAAGCCCGGCCGGCCGCCGGTCTGCAGGTAGACCGGGTTGATGT
The DNA here is from genome assembly GCA_964461545.1 of uncultured Rhizobiaceae bacterium. Lineage (GTDB taxonomy): Bacteria > Pseudomonadota > Alphaproteobacteria > Rhizobiales > Aestuariivirgaceae > CAYWVA01. The sequence continues at coordinate 6,314 of CAYWVA010000127.1, forward strand.
CGGGGGTATTGGCAAAGAAGTTCGGCCGCATGTAGAGGCGCGACTCGGTGCGGGTGAGCTCAGTCAGATATTCGATCAGCTCGGCCTTGCGGTTGCGCCACGTAAAGTAGCTGTAGGACTGGGTGAATCCGACCTTGGCCAGGCGGCGCATCATCTTCGGACGGGTGAACGCTTCGGACAGGAAAATGACGTCCGGGTGGCGGTCCTGGACCTCGCGGATCATCCACTCCCAGAACGGCACCGGCTTGGTGTGCGGATTGTCGACCCGGAACACCTTGACGCCCCTGTCGACCCAGAACAGCACAATATCGCGCAGCGCATACCAGATCGAAGGCAGGGCATCGCGATAGAAGTGGACGTTGACGATGTCCTGGTACTTCTTCGGCGGGTTCTCGGCGTACTTGATGGTGCCGTCGGGGCGCCAGTCGAACCACTCCGGGTGCTCCTTGATCCAGGGGTGGTCCGGCGAGCATTGGATGGCGAAATCGAGGGCGATTTCAAGCCCGTGCTGGTGGGCGGCGGCGACCAGTCGGGCGAAGTCCTCAAACGTTCCAAGCTCGGGATGGATGGCATCGTGCCCGCCCTCCTCGGAGCCGGTGGCATACGGGCTTCCGGGATCGTCCGGACCGGGCGTCAGGGTGTTGTTGGGACCCTTGCGATTGGTCCGGCCGATCGGGTGGATGGGGGTGAAATAGAGCACGTCGAAGCCGAGATCGCGCACGTAAGGGAGCTTGGCGATGACGTCGTCGAAGGTGCCGTGCCGCTTGGCATCGCCGGACTGGGAGCGCGGCATCATCTCGTACCA
>CAYWVA010000128.1:0-7100 GCA_964461545.1 uncultured Rhizobiaceae bacterium
GGGAAGATGCCAACCCGATCGCGATCGTCGGCGAGGCCATTGCCGAAGAGGCCGCTCTCCTTTGCTTCGATGAATTCCAGGTGACCGACATCACCGACGCCATGATTTTGGGTCGGCTGTTCGAAGTCCTGCTCGGCCAGGGCGTAGTGATCGTCGCAACGTCGAACACGCCACCTGGCGAACTCTATCGCGACGGCCTCAATCGCAGTGCCTTTGTGCCATTCATTGCAATGCTGGAAACCAGGCTCGACGTCGTCCACTTGACGAGCCCCAGGGATTACCGGCTGGACCGCCTCGCCGGCGAGTCGCTCTATGTCACCCCGCTTGGGCCCACCGCCGACCGACACATCGACCGGCTGTGGCGCAAACTCGTGGCGGGTGCAGAGGAACGCCCCCGGCCGCTACAGGTGGCGGGGCGAGAGCTTGCGGTGCGGAGGGCGGCCGGCGGGGTGGCGCGCTTCAGTTTTGCAGAACTGTGCCAGCGGCCGCTTGGCCCGGCGGACTACATTGCCGTCGCCGTCACGTTCCATACCGTCGTCCTCCTCGACGTACCCCACCTGGCCAGGGCGCAACACAACGCGGCGCGCCGCTTCACCATACTGATCGACACGCTATATGACCGCCGGGTGCGGCTCATCGTGTCGGCGGCCACATTGCCGGAAAACATCTACGACGGGGTGCGGACGGGCGTTGAATTTGCCCGCACCGTGTCGCGACTGCACGAGATGTGTTCCGATGCCTATTGGCAGGGGTGCCGGTCGGATGCGCAAGTGCCCGAAACCAGCGCCAACGGCACTCGCGTCTAGGCTTGCAGCGGGTCACCATCCGGGTTAGTAGAGCCCGCGGTCGTGGCGGCGTTGCGCTGGCAGGTATCTGAATGGGGAGGTCATGGCTCGCAGCAGGATTGGATTGATCGGCGGCGGCATGATCGGGGGCACCCTTGCTCACCTTGCAGCCCTCAAGGAACTCGGCGATGTGGTGTTGTTCGACATCGTCGAGGGGCTGCCGCAGGGCAAAGCGCTCGACCTGGCCCAGAGCGGGCCGGTGGAAGGCTTCGATGCCCGCATGGCCGGGACCAACAGGTACGAAGCGATTGTCGGCTGCGATGTCGTGATCGTGACCGCCGGTGTGCCGCGCAAGCCCGGCATGAGCCGCGACGACCTGCTGGATATCAATCTGAAGGTGATGAGCCAGGTCGGCGCCGGTATACGCAAATATGCGCCCGAGGCGTTTGTCATCTGCATCACCAATCCGCTCGACGTCATGGTTTGGGCGCTGCAGAAGTATTGCGGCCTGCCGCACAAGAAGGTGGTGGGCATGGCCGGCGTGCTCGATTCGGCTCGCTTCCGGCATTTCCTGGCCGAGGAGTTCCAGGTCTCGGTGGAGGATGTGACCGCCTTCGTGCTCGGCGGCCACGGTGACACCATGGTGCCGCTGGTGCGCTATTCCGCCGTGGCGGGAATCCCTGTGCCTGATCTCATCGCCATGAAGTGGGCGACCCAGAAGCGGATCGACGAGATCGTCCAGCGCACCCGCGATGGCGGTGCTGAGATTGTCGGGCTGCTCAAGTCAGGCTCGGCCTATTATGCGCCGGCCGCTGCGGCGATCGCGATGGCCGAAAGTTACCTCAAGGACAAGAAGCGGGTCCTGCCATGCGCGGCCTATGTAGATGGCGCATACGGGCTCGACGGGCTATATGTCGGGGTTCCCGCGGTGATCGGCGAAGCCGGCGTGGAACGCATTGTCGAAATTCGGCTCGACAGGGACGAAAAAGCGGCATTTGAAAAGTCCGTCAACGCGGTCCAAGGCTTGATCGACGCCGCCACAAAGCTGGCGCCGGACCTTGCCTGAGCCCGACGAAAAGAGCCCGACAGCTGCCGGATCGTGCGTCTGCCGGCGCGTCTGGCGGAGCTCCACCCGGCTTTGGAACTCGGAAGTGCGCCCATGAATATCCATGAGTACCAGGCCAAGGCGCTTCTGGCGACGTTTGATGTCCCGGTCGGGCGCGGGCTGGTCGCCCGCACGCCGGAGGAGGCGGTACAGGCGGCCAAGGACCTTGCGGCACCGGTTATGGTGGTCAAGGCCCAGGTCCATGCCGGCGGACGCGGCAAGGGCGGCGGCGTCAAGGTCGTCAAGTCGATCGAGGAGGTCCGCAGCGCCGCCCAAGCCATGTTCGGCATGCGCCTTGTCACCCATCAGACCGGGCCTGAGGGCCTGCCGGTGGCGCGCGTCTACGTCGAGGAAGGCACGCAGATCGCCCGCGAGCTCTATCTGTCCTGCCTCGTCGACCGCGCCACCTCGCGGATTGCCTTCATCGCCTCCACCGAGGGCGGCATGGACATCGAGGAGGTGGCGCGCAGCACGCCGGAAAAGGTTTTCACCATGACCGTCGATCCGGTGACCGGCCTGTGCCCGCACCATGTCCGCCGCCTCAGCAAGGCCTTGAAGCTCGAAGGCGCCCAGAGCAAGCAAATGAGCAAGCTGCTCAGCGGCTTGTATCGGGCCTTTACCGAGACGGACATGAGCCTTCTCGAAATCAACCCGCTGGTCGTCACCGGCGACGGCGAGCTTGTCTGTCTTGATGCCAAGATCAATTTCGATGCCAACGCGCTCTACCGCCATTCCGAAGTCGCGGAGATGCGCGACGAGACCCAGGAGGACGAAAAAGAGATCGAGGCGTCCAAATACGATCTTTCATATATCACGCTCGATGGCGAGATCGGCTGCATGGTCAACGGCGCGGGACTGGCCATGGCGACCATGGACATCATCAAGCTCTATGGCGCGGAACCCGCCAACTTCCTTGATGTCGGTGGCGGGGCCACGACGGAGAAGGTCACCGCGGCGTTCAAGATCATCACCGCCGATCCCAATGTGAAGGGCATCCTGGTGAACATCTTCGGCGGCATCATGCGCTGTGACGTGATTGCCGAGGGGGTGATTGCGGCAGTCAAGGAGGTGGGCCTGGCCGTGCCGCTGGTGGTCAGGCTGGAAGGCACCAACGTGGAACTCGGCAAGCAGATCATCCGCGACTCCGGCCTCAACGTCATCGCCGCCGACGACCTCGACGACGCGGCGAAGAAGATCGTGGCGGCGGTGAGGGGGAACGGCCCATGATACGTCCTTCCATCTGTCATGAGAGCGAAGGCAGGCGTCAAATGGACCGGTTCTGCCGATGGAAGTCCCCGTCGGATTTTGGCCTGCGCCAGAATGACATAGGGTGAGGAGTAGCCCCGGATGTCCATTCTCGTTAACCGCAGCACCCGGGTCATCTGCCAGGGCCTCACTGGCGCTCAGGGCACCTTTCACAGCCAACAAGCCATCGCCTACGGCACGCAGATGGTCGGCGGCGTGACGCCCGGCAAAGGCGGCACCACCCATATCGACCTGCCGGTGTTCGACACCGTCGCCGAGGCCAGGGCGGCGACCGGGGCCACCGCGTCGGTGATCTATGTGCCGCCGCCTTTCGCAGCCGACGCCATCGCCGAGGCGATCGAGGCCGAGATCGACCTCGTGGTGTGCATCACCGAGGGCATCCCGGTTATGGACATGGTCAAGATCAAGCGCGCATTATGCGGCACAAGAACCCGGCTGATCGGGCCCAACTGCCCTGGTGTCATCACCCCCGACCAGTGCAAGATCGGCATCATGCCAGGCCATATCCACACACCCGGCTCAGTCGGCATCGTGTCGCGCTCCGGCACCCTCACCTACGAGGCAGTCAAGCAGACGACCGATGCCGGTCTCGGCCAGTCGACCTGTGTGGGCATCGGCGGCGATCCGGTCAAGGGCACCGACTTCATCGAGGTGCTGGAGTTGTTTCTCGCCGACGAGGCGACGCACTCGATCGTCATGATCGGCGAGATCGGCGGCACGGCGGAGGAAGAGGCGGCCGAGTTCATCGCCAAGTCCAAGCGCCGCAAACCGACGGTCGGCTTCATCGCCGGGCGCACCGCTCCGCCGGGCCGGCGGATGGGCCACGCCGGGGCAATTATCTCCGGCGGCAAGGGCGGCGCGGACGACAAGATCGAGGCACTCAACAGTGCCGGCATCCGGATCGCCAATTCACCAGCCGCGTTAGGAACGACGTTGGCACAGCTGTTGAATGGATGAGGCACTGCACTATGTTGCTGTCATAGGATGGGACAGCTATTCGGCGATGGTCGGCGGTGAAGCGATAAGGCGAGTAAGGTGATGTCCAGAACTGACCTGAACGACGTCTTCGGTCGCACGTCGTTCCTCTATGGCGGCAATGCCCGTTTTATAGAACAGCTCTATGCCCGCTATCTGAACGATCCAAAATCTGTTGATCCGGAGTGGCAGAGCTTCTTTGCCTCGCTCAACGATGAGCGGGAGAATGCCCTCCAGGAGGCCCGCGGGGCCTCGTGGGGCCGGTCCGACTGGTTCCCGCCCGCCAATGGTGATCTCGTTTCGGCTCTGGTCGGGGAGCAGGCCGCGCTCGAGCAACATATCGCACCACGCATAGAGAGGCGCGGCGGGCTCAGCGGAGAAGCGCTGCGCAAGGCGACGCTCGATTCGGTGCGCGCGTTGATGATGATCCGCGCCTATCGCATGCGCGGCCATCTGGCCGCCGATCTCGACCCGCTGCGGCTGCGCAAGGTCGATGCTCATCCCGAGCTTGATCCCGCCTCCTATGGCTTCACTCCAAAGGACCACGATCGGCCGATCTTCATCGACAACGTTCTGGGCATGGAGCGGGCCACCATCCGCCAGATGCTGGAGATATTGACGCGGACCTACTGCTCGACGCTGGGGGTGGAGTTCATGCACATCTCCGACCCTCAGCAGAAGTCGTGGATCCAGGCTCGCATCGAAGGGCCGGAGAAGTCCATCAGCTTTTCCGACGCCGGCAAGCGGGCCATTCTCAACAAGCTCATCGAAGCCGAAGGCTTCGAGCACTTCTTGAACATCAAATACACTGGCACCAAGCGGTTCGGCATTGACGGCGGCGAATCGATGATCCCGGCGCTCGAGCAGATCACCAAGCGCGGCGGAGCCCTGGGGGTTCAGGAGATCGTGCTCGGCATGGCCCATCGCGGGCGGCTCAACGTGCTCGCCAATCTGCTGATGAAGCCGTTCGTGGCCCTGTTCCACGAGTTCAAGGGCGGTTCGACCACCCCCGACGAGGTCGAAGGCTCAGGCGACGTCAAATATCATCTCGGGTCTTCCTCCGACCGGGAGTTCGACGGTCACAAGGTTCATCTGTCGCTCACCTCCAACCCCTCTCACCTGGAGATCGTTGATCCCGTCGTGCTCGGCAAGGCACGTGCCAAACAGGATCAGCGCAGCGACAAAGAGCGCCGAACGGTTCTGCCGTTGCTCATTCATGGCGATGCCGCGTTTGCGGGCCAGGGCGTGGTGGCGGAGTGCTTCGGCTTGTCGGGCCTGCGCGGCCACCGCTCCGGCGGGTCCATCCACTTCATCGTCAACAATCAGATCGGCTTCACCACCAGCCCGCTATGGGCGCGCTCATCGCCCTATCCGTCTGACGTCGCCAAGATGATCGAGGCGCCGATTTTCCACGCCAACGGGGATGATCCCGAAGCGGTCGTCTATGCCGCCAAGATCGCCACCGAGTTTCGCCAGAAGTTCGGCCGGCCGGTGGTCGTCGACATGTTCTGCTACCGCCGTTTCGGCCACAATGAATCCGACGAGCCGTCCTTCACCCAGCCGATGATGTACAAGCGTATCGCCGAGCATCCGACGGTGGCGAAGATCTATTCCGAGCGGCTGATCTCGCAAGGCGTGGTGTCTGCCGACGATGTCGAGTCGATGAAGGACGACTATCGCAGCAAACTCAACGAGCACTTTGCGGCCTCCGAGAGCTATCGCCCGAACAAGGCCGACTGGCTGGACGGCCGCTGGTCGGGTCTGCGCCAGGCCGGCGGGAGCGATGATCCGCGCCGCGGCCAGACCGGGGTCGAGATCGAGCGGCTGCGCCGCATCGGACTGAAGATCACCAGCGTTCCGAAGAGCTTCAATCTGCACCGCACCCTGCAAAGGGTGTACGCCAACCGTCGTCGCATGATCGAGGAAGGAACGGGGATCGACTGGGCGATGGGCGAGGCGATGGCCTTGGGCACGCTGCTCGATGAGGGGTTTCCTGTGCGACTGTCGGGCCAGGACGTGCAGCGTGGCACCTTTTCCCAGCGCCATGCGGTTCTCGTCGATCAGGAAGTCGACAAGCGCTACACGCCGCTCAACCACCTGGAGAAGAACCAGAAGGTCAAGATCGAGATCATCAATTCCATGCTCTCCGAGGAGGCGGTGCTCGGTTTCGAATACGGCTATAGCCTGGCCGAACCCAATGCGCTGGTGCTGTGGGAGGCCCAGTTCGGCGACTTTGCCAACGGCGCCCAGGTGGTCTTCGACCAATTCATCTCGTCGGCGGAACGCAAATGGCTGCGCATGTCGGGCCTCGTCGTACTGTTGCCGCACGGCTACGAAGGCCAAGGACCGGAGCACTCCTCGGCCCGGCCAGAACGGTTCCTGCAGATGTGCGCAGAGGACAACATGCAGGTCGCCAACTGCACGACGCCGGCCAACTACTTCCACATTCTCAGGCGCCAGCTCAAACGCGACTTCCGCAAACCCCTCGTTTTGATGACGCCGAAGTCGCTACTCCGGCATAAAAAAGCAGTATCGAACATCGAGGAGCTGGCCAACGGCTCGAGCTTCCACCGGCTGCTCTACGACGACGCCGAGGTGCTGCCGAACGAGAAAATCCGGCTGGTGCCGGACGACAAGATCCGCCGCCTCATCCTGTGCACAGGCAAGGTCTATTTCGACCTCTACGAGGAGCGCGAGAAGCGCGGCATTACTGACATCTACTTGATGCGGATGGAGCAGCTCTATCCGTTCCCGGCCAAGGCCCTGGTCACGGAGCTGTCGCGCTTTCCCCAGGCCGAGATGGTGTGGTGCCAGGAGGAGCCCTACAACATGGGCGCCTGGAGCTATGTCCAGCCGAATATCGAAAGGGTGCTGCACTGGATCGACGCTCAGCACAAGCGGCCGCGCTATGTCGGCCGCTCGGCGTCTGCCGCCACCGCGACCGGGCTCATGAGCAAGCACCTGAAGGA
>CAYWVA010000129.1:0-7096 GCA_964461545.1 uncultured Rhizobiaceae bacterium
GCGCATCTGCTTTGGGAGCAGAGGGTCGCTGGTTCGAATCCGGCCGCCCCGACCATTCGAATGGGTGCTATGAATGGTGGCACGGATTTACCGGCCGGCGAGAAACGCCATGCAGTCCGGACATGCGCGCTCGCAACTTTGGGTGCTGGAGTTCGAGCCCGAGTCGGCACGCGGCATCGAGCCGTTGATGGGATGGACCTCGTCGGGCGATACCAGACAGCAGCTCAGGCTCAATTTCGACACCAAGGAGCAGGCGATCGCCTATGCCGAGCGCAACGGTCTGGCCTACCGGGTGTTCGAGCTGCCCACGCCGCGGGTGCCGCGCAAGTCCTATGCCGACAATTTTCGCTGGGGGCGGCCGGATCTGTGGACCCATTGAGCTTGAGGTGAATTCAGCGCCAACTGCGCTATCATACTGCGAGCTTAAGTCGCCCGCGCGGCGGTGCGCCTACCGAGAGCGGCTATGGCCCCGTAGCTCAGCTGGATAGAGCAGCAGCCTTCTAAGCTGTTGGTCGCAGGTTCGAATCCTGCCGGGGTCGCCAGCACTTAGCCGAATTTATGAGCCTCAAAATCCGTTATGTGTACGCTATGTGTACGGCGCACAACAAGAAAGCCCCGGCGGTGAGGCCGGGGCTCGGGAGTGCGGTAGAAGGTCAAGTCAAGGCGACGATGGCGGCTGTTTGACAGATCATCAGAATTACGAGCCACTGATCGGCCGTGATCCTGTCGCCAGTGTGGTGAGTACAGGGTTTCCTGGGCATGTGAATGTCTCCAGTTGTCCGTATGATAACCGTAGCACCCGCAGCCTAACGCGCCGTCACAAGGTGACCTGCAAAGTCAGTGGTCCTGTAGCGGTCGCGTTAACCGTCCAGATGAGAGAGCCCCGCCGGTGAGGGCGGGGCTCGGGCGTCGCGGTGGTGGGAGGATCAGGCGGCCGGCTTCTCCTGTTCCGGCTCGGGCTTGTCCTCGAACGCCGTTGCCTCAAGTGCGGCGTGGCATTTGTCCCAGTTGTCGATGGCCTGCTGGAGCACCCGCGGCAGATTGGCGAAGCCTGCCCTGGGATCCCCGTTGCGCGTCGGCGTGGGTGCTACAAGCGATTCGGCACAATGGTACCAACGATCCGATGATCATCCTTGAGTCTGAAGCAATACAGATTCACCCGGACGCCGAAAAACAATTCCTTGCCGCGGATCTCATCACCTCCCGCTGTCATCAATGAGGGCTCGATCTCAATCTGAGTCATGATCTGTCGCTTGAGATCCACTTTTTGCCTGAAGTCGATCCCCTCCACACCGGACATCCGATAGGCGACATCTGCCTGAAGAACTTCGGCAACCTGGCAGACAGCGGCTCCGGCCTGCAGGTTCCATACGACAGCCTGCTCGCACTCATCCTTCAAGTAGTCTCTTCTGACCCTGATCATGTTTTCATGCGACATCGTGACGACAAGCATGTTCTCGAGAGCGATGTCCACCTTACTGACTTTGTTGCCGCTGGCGCTTGACACAGCGGCATTCAATCCTTGAGCCGAAGCCTTGAGCGCGTTTTCGATCTGCCACTTTGTCGACCGGTCTATGGTCGAGGACGTGACCCAGAACGGCGCAAGCTCAGCCTCCTTGATCGTGCAAGCGAGATGCAAACGCCTTGAGCCATTGGACAGCGTCTCGACCGTGCTGATCGTGCCGGGCGGAAACAGTCGAGATGGCGGTGCAAGCTCACGATAGCCCATCTGCGCCAGTACATCGGCCAGCGCAGGACCCGGCCATGAGACGTAGTACCAGGCGCCGACCCCAACCAAGGGCAGCAGGACGGCCGCCGCGGATGCAGCATTACGAAGTTTGCGTGAGATGGGAAGCTTGCGTGGAATGCGAGGCTTGCGTGGCATGTGAGCCTCCATGTGCCGAGACGCCTTGCGTCTGTCAGGTGCAGCTCAACGGTTTCCGCCCTAACTGGGGCAGCAAAGCTGTTTCTGTTCACCGCAGACCACATAACCTGGCGGACAGGCGAACGCCGCGCTTGGTGCAGTCAATGTGGAGAATGCCAGCAGCGCGATGAACGTGAACTTCAGCATGATGGTCTCCTCTTCGCTTTAGATCACGGTGAACGAGGAATGGTGGCCTGTGTACTTCGAACAAGCGCCATGGTGATGTGGTAAAGGCCACAAAGCTGGCGCTATCACGTCTTTTTTTTGCCATCGAGGAGGAGGTGCCTGGAATCAGCGTGCCAACTGTCAGGGCGAAGCTTGTCATGGTGATCGGATGCGCCAGCTGGTCCGGCAGCTGGTTGGTCTCGCAACATAATTGCCACGGTGGCAACTTGCATGGAAATCCGGGCAAGCTCACCTCATCCTTCGTCCCCGCGAAGGACGTTTCCCGCCGGCTGGCGGAATGACCGACCCGAGACATAGGTGACGGTTTGTGCCGGACACCAGATATTCGACGAAGTGTAGAGCCGAATGGCTTAGCAGGAGTTTAGAATGAAGCCGACCAGGCCAAAGGTCGTCGTGGTTGGAGCGGGAATTGTCGGCGCTTCCGTGGCTTATCATCTGGCTCGTCTTGGCGCGGCGGTTACGCTCGTTGACGAGGGACAGCCAGCTGGCAAGGTAACCGGCAAGGCTTTCGCCTGGATCAATGTCGCCCATGGGTTGCCGGAACCATATTCACACTTGCGGCATCACGCCATCCATGAGTACCGCAGATTGGAGCACGAACTCAAATGCGCGTTTCGCGTCGACTGGTCCGGTGCATTGACATGGAATCGCGATCTGACCAAAACGGAGCGCTTCGCCCGCCAGCACGCCGCGTGGGGCTATGACGTGCGCCTGATCGGACGCGATGAGATCGCCAACCTCGAACCGAACCTGAGGGAGTTGCCGGATTTCGCCGCGTTCGCCGCAAGCGAAGGAGCCGTCGATCCCATTGCAGCGACAGAAGCTCTGGTCCGCGCCGCAAGGGAGGCAGGTACAGATGTGCGGCTCAACGCTGAGGTGTTGGCGCTGACCGAAAGCCACGACAAGGTCACGGGCATAAGGACGAGTGAAGGGACCACCGAAGCCGACACTGTCGTGCTGGCAGCGGGGGTGAGAACTGGTCATTTGTGTCTGCCTCTGGGAGTGACCATTCCGCTGCATTCATCTCCTTCCATTCTGTTGCGGATCCGCACCCCGAGGCGATTGATCAATACGGTGATCTCAAATCCCTATATGGAGGCCAGGCAGATCTCCGACTTCGTTATGCTATGTGCAGAGGACCACATCGACAACTCAGCGGAAAATGGACCTGAAGCTGTGGCGAAACGCACTCTCACCGAGGTCAGAGAGCGTCTGGAGGGTGGCGGTGCTGCCGAACTGGATAGCGTCGAGGTTGGATTGCGCCCAATCCCGAGCGATGGCCTCCCGATCATTGGATACGCTCCTCAGGTTGATGGACTCTACATCGCGGTGATGCACGCTGGCGTGACGCTGGCTCCTGCCATCGGACGGTTCGTATCGACAGAGATCATCGACGATGTTGATGTCAAACTTTTCACTCCCTGCAGGGCACATCGATTCGCCAAATAGCCCAGTCGGGGGCTTCATCCCAGTGGCTGGTTCGGAGCATCAAGGGCCCGCCGACAGCGGGACCGCAATTCCGGCCGTCGCCGGCCCGCCGTTCCCGTAACCAGGGTCCGTAGAGGACTTCCACCTCGAAAGTCAGCGGCCGGCTACCACCCCGGCCAAACGGTGCTCTCGCACGCCATGCCTGGCGCACCCAACTAAAAGGGCGCCCGATGACGGGCGCCCCTCTCAGATCTGGCGACGTTTTCGAACGATATCAGGCCGCCCGCTTGCCTTCGATGGTCTTGGGTCCCTGGCCCTTGCCGATCGGGATGGTCCGGGGCTTCATCGATTCCGGAATCTCGCGCCTCAGGTTGATATGGAGCAGGCCGTTCTCCATATCGGCGCCCACCACCTCGACGTAGTCGGCGAGCTGGAAGCGTCGCTCGAAGCTGCGCGCGGCAATGCCCTGATGCAGGAACTGGCCCTTGCTTTCAGGCTTGTCGGACTTCTTCCCCGACACCGTCAGGGTGTTGTCCTTCATCTCGAGCGCCAGCTCCGCGGGGGCGAAGCCGGCCACCGCCATGGTGATGCGGTAGGCATTCTCCTCGAGACGCTCGATGTTGTAAGGCGGATAGCTCGGAGCCTCGAAGCTGCCCATCTCATCAAGCAGCTGAGCCAGACGATCGAAGCCAACGGTTGAGCGATAGAGAGGGGTAAGATCAAACATGGATACATCCTCCGTGAGCAATGTTGCCATCTGCCCGCCATAAAGCCGGGCGTTCAGCAGGCCCGAAAAGCCGGCGCCTGCGCAAAACTATGTAGTGCAGCCGCAAGGCGGTTCAAGATCCCCCGAAGCTCGAAAAGTGAGCGCACCAGCCCTGTTGTCGCCGTAATGTCTGATCACCATATGATGAGTTCCGGGGGGCGCGGACCCCAGCCTTTTAGTCGAGATCACTGATATGCCAAAACGCAGCTTGTCGATTGGCTTGGTAGCGCTTGCTGCGGCTGCCATAGTGCTGCCGCTACAGGCACAAGCGAACCACGAGAACCGCTATTTCGGTTTCTCCACCGGCTACCAGCCCTATCCCTACTACTATCCGCCACCAGCCTATGCCCCACCGCCGCGGGTGCGTCAGTACGCACCGGGTGTCTATGAGTACGAGGTATCGCCGGGCCGATGGGTGCGGACCTACCCTGGATATGGTATTCAGCCCCCCACTCAGCGCGACCGGCGGGTGCGGAGCCAGCCGCAAAGTCCGGCGGCATTACGCAGCACTGAGCCGCCGCCAATCCCCAAAAGTAAGCCCGAACTGGCCGTTGAGCCTGACGAGCCTGCCGAGCCCAGGGTGGCAGTCCAGAGCGCTCCAGCGACCGCCTCAACGACCTCATCAATCACCCCGCCGCCCGCCTCAGCGACCGCTTCGGACGTGGAATCGGCCCCAGACACGACTCCAGACGTTCGGCTCAGCTGCGAGGCGGCGAGCGACATCATCAAGGGTTTCGGCTTTTCCGATGTGCAGCCGACCAGTTGCAGCGGTCAGGTCTACGACTTTTCCGCGGCCCGCGACGGCAGCGCCTATGTCATCAAGCTCAGCGCCGCTGATGGTGAGCTGACGGAGGTGCGCAAGCGCTGACAGCGAGGGAGCGCCAGTCGCTCGACCTAAATGCAGCTGTTCGAGTGCCCCGGCAACGAACTGCCCGAAGGAATGGTGGCGGGCATCGTCGCTGCCGCCGACGGGGTCCGTTTGCGCTACGCTGTGTGCCTCGGCCCGCAAGCTGGCCGCGGCACGATTTGCATCTTCCCGGGCCGCGGCGACTTCATTGAGCGCTACTTCGAGACCGTCAATGATCTCAGGGCGCGAGGATTTGGGGTGGCAATTGTCGAGTGGCGCGGCCAGGGCGGGTCCGACCGGCGGCTGGCGAACCCCAACCTTGTGCACATCCGCAGCTTCCGCGAGTACGATCTCGACCTTACCGCGTTCATGACTGAAGTCGTGTTACCGGACTGCCCGCCGCCTTATGTGGCGCTCGCCCATTCGACCGGAGCCACCATACTTCTGCGCGCCCTCAGGAAGCGAAACTGGTTCGAGCGAGCTGTGCTGTCGGCTCCGCTTATAGATATCGCTCCCGTCGCCCTGCCACGGCGGCTCGTCCGGGTCGTGACCCGGCTCATGGTGTGGACAGGCCTGGCCAGGCTCTATTTGCCCGGCCAACTCCGGCGGCCGATGCGGGTAGAAGATTTCCCGCGCAATCTGTGTTCCAGCGACAGGCGGCGATACTTTCGCGACTGCCGCACTCTGGAGGCGGCACCGCAGCTTGGTGTCGGCGGGCCTACCTTCGGATGGCTAAACGCCGCCATGGGGGCGATGGGCGAGCTTGCCCGCTACTCCTCCCAGACAACGCTGCGTGCCCCGGTGCTGATCATCGCGGCCGGCGACGATCAGCTGGTGTCGTCGGAGGCGAGCCGCCAGTTCGCCAGGCGCGTGCCCGGGGTGGCGGCGGTCACCATCGCGGGCTCCCGCCATGAGCCGCTGATGGAGCGTGACGCCATCCGCGAGCAGTTCTGGGCGGCTTTCGACACCTTTGTCGGCGTCAGCCCAACGGCGGCTCAGATATCTGCCAAGAGGGCACTTGCCTGATCGAACAGGTCCCGGTTGGCGGCGGCAAGGATGTCGCCGCCGTGAACGGCCGGGCCGCCGTCCCATGTCGCGACAACGCCTCCGGCGCCCTCGATGATCGGAATGAGCGCGGCGATGTCGTAGGCCTCCAGCCCGGCATCGAGAGCCAGGTCGATCTGACCGGCGGCCAGCATGCAGAAGAAGTAGGAGTCGCCATCATAGCGCATGAAGCGTACAGCGGAGCGCAGTGCGGCGAGGAAGCGCTGCTGGCGCTCGCTGCGGTAAAGGTGCGGGGCCGTGGTGGTGGCGATGGCCTCGGGGAGCCGTGCGGTGGAGCTGGCGACCAGCCTGGTCGAGTTGCCGGAGTGCTTCAGCATGCTGCCGTCTGGCGATCCCACGAAGGTTTCGCCGACATAGGGCTGATGCATGACGCCGACCATCGGCTGACCGTCATGGGTAAGACCGACAAGTGTCGCCCAGCTGGTCATGCCACATACGAATGAGCGTGTGCCATCGACCGGGTCGAGGATCCAGGTGAACGGCGAGCGCGCCGGCCGGCCGCCGTATTCCTCGCCCACAATGCCATGGTCGGGAAAAGTCGCCTCAATGAGCGCCCGCATGGCCCGCTCAGCCCCCCGATCGGCTGCCGTGACCGGGTCGAAGCCGGACGCGAGCTTGTTGTCCATGCCGGGCCGGGTGCGGAAGTAGGGGAGAATCTCGCGTGCCGCCGCGGCGGCCAGCACCTCGGCGAAGCGGGCATACTCCTGCCAGTCGATATCGGCGGTGGTCATAGCGATGAGGTTGGTCGCGTGCGCAAAGGAACAAGTTGAGGCACTAGAGCAAGCCGCCTGGAAAACGCAAGGGAGGCATTTGCCCACCAGACCCGGCGGCTCTTTGTGCAATGCAAAAAACTGGCATCAGGCATGCAAAGCCGCGATCA
>CAYWVA010000130.1:0-7063 GCA_964461545.1 uncultured Rhizobiaceae bacterium
CCCGCCTGCCGGCGTCGATCAGAATTGCCGCGCCGCCTTCTCCGACAGCCCGCCGCGCCCCATCCGTGCTTCGAGTTCTGCCATTACCGCCGATAGCGGCACTCCGGTAGACTGCAGGAGCACCAGGAAGTGAAAGAGGAGGTCCGCCGCCTCGGCAGCCACGTGATCGCGGTCTGTGGTCATGGCGGCAAGCGCCGTTTCAATCGCCTCTTCACCGAACTTCTTGGCACATTTTTCAGTGCCTTGGGACAGCAGCCGGGCAGTATAGGAAGACACTGGCGCGGCGGCTGCGCGTTCGCAAACCGTGTCGGCCAGCCGTTCCAGCACGTCGAGCCTGTGCTTGCTCATATACGTTCTCGCTCCCCTGCCATGGCTACTCGTAGACCCTAGCCGGCCAGCACTCAAGCCGGCCTGACGTTGATGCCATGGGCCGCCATGTAGTGCTTGGCCTCGGCGATCGAATGGTTGCCGAAATGGAATATCGACGCTGCCAGCACCGCCGCGGCATGGCCGTCGCGGATCCCCGATACCAGGTGGTCCAGGCTGCCGACCCCGCCGGAGGCTATGACCGGCACCGCAACCGCATCGGCGATGGCTCGCGTCAGGCCAAGGTCGAAGCCGAGCCCGGTGCCATCGCGATCCATCGAGGTGAGCAGGATCTCTCCGGCACCAAGGGCGACGACCTGGCGAGCATATTCCACGGCTTTTATCCCGGTCGGATGCCGCCCGCCATGGGTAAAAATCTCCCATTCGCCTGGGCCGACCTCCTTGGCGTCGATGGCAACCACGGTGCACTGGCTGCCAAATTTGCGCGCCGCAGCGGCCACGAAGCCCCGGTCAGAAACAGCCGCGGTATTGATCGACACCTTGTCGGCGCCGGCCAGCAGCAGTCGCCGGATGTCCTCCAGGGTACGAACGCCGCCACCGACGGTCAGCGGCATGAAGCACTGCTCGGCCGTGCGGCGGACCACATCGAGGATGATGCCGCGGTTCTCATGGCTCGCAGTGATGTCGAGAAAACACAGCTCGTCGGCTCCAGCGGCATCATAGGCTTTGGCGATCTCGACCGGGTCGCCGGCGTCGCGCAGGTCGACGAACCGAACGCCCTTGACGACGCGGCCGTCCTTAACGTCGAGGCAGGGGATGATGCGGGCCTTGAGCATCAGCGGACTTTTGGCGCAACCCCGGCGATGAGCCGGAGCGCCTCACGCCCGTCGAGCCGACCGTTGTAGAGCGCCCGGCCGCACACCGCGCCCTCAAGCAGCGCGCAGTCGGGCGCGGTAAGCCTGCGGATATCGTCGAGTGAGGCCAGGCCGCCCGAGGCAATCACCGGGATCTTCGTCTCATGCGCCAGGCGAACCGTCGCCTCAACATTGAGCCCCTGCAGCATCCCGTCGCGCTCGATGTCGGTGTAGATGATGGCGGCGACCCCGGCATCCTCGAACCGCCCGGCGAGTTCGGAGGCGGAGAGGTCGGTGGTCTCGGCCCACCCGGCGGCAGCGACCTTGCCCGCCCTGGCGTCGACGGCAACGGCGATGCGTCCGGGAAAGAGCCGGCAAGCCTGGCGAACGAAATCGGGGTCGCGAATGGCGGCAGTGCCGAGTATGACCCGCCGCACGCCCTTAGACAGCCACGTTTCCACCGTGGCAAGATCGCGGATGCCACCCCCGAGTTGCACCGGCACAGGCACCGCGGCCAAAATCGCCTCGACCGCTGCCGCATTCACCGGGCGCCCGGCAAAGGCGCCGTTCAGGTCCACCAGATGCAGCCACTCGAAGCCCTGCTTGGCAAAATCGCGCGCCTGGGCGGCCGGATCCTCGTTGAACACGGTCGCCTGGGCCATGTCGCCGAGCTTGAGGCGAACGCAACTTCCGTCCTTGAGGTCTATGGCTGGAAACAGGATCATTCCGTCCTCATGGCCGCCAGGCGAGGAAATTGCCGATCAGCGCCAGCCCCAGAGTCTGGCTCTTTTCAGGGTGAAACTGGGTGCCAGCCATGTTGTCGCGCGCCACCATGGCGGTCACCTGCCCGCCATAGTCGGTGTGGGCGATCAGATCGGCCGGATCGGCGGCCACCAGCTGATAGGAGTGCACGAAATAGGCATGCAAACCCTGCGGGCCGAGCGGCAGTGCGTCGAGCAACGGATGGGGCTTCCACGCATCGAGCGTGTTCCAGCCCATGTGCGGAACCTTGAGCTGAGGATCGCCCGGCTCGACGCGGCTCACATCGCCCGGGATCCACCCGAAGCCCTCCGTAGCGCCGTGCTCAAGACCGCGGCTCGCCATGAGCTGCATTCCGACGCAGATGCCGAGAAAAGGCTTGCCATGGGCTCGCACCTGTTCTTCCAAGGTTTCCCACATGCCGGGAATGGCCTGAAGCCCGTCGCGGCAGTCGCGGAAGGCGCCCACACCCGGCAATACGATGCGCTCGGCGTGGCGCACGACGTCCGGATCGGCGGTGACGCGAACCGTCTCGGCGATGCCGCGCTCGCTGGCAGCGCGCTCGAACGCTTTTTCAGCCGAACGCAGATTGCCGGAGCCGTAATCGATGATGGCGGTGCTCACCCGGCCGGCCCTTGGTGGACGCCAGGGATCGCTCTGCGGCGCCCGATCGCTTCGGCGATACCCTCGAAGTAGCGCTGCTCCGCGGTGACGAGGTTACGGCCAATGACCACCGCCTGCTCGCGATAGCGGCGACGCGCCAGCGTCCAGCGATATAGATCGTTGCCCTCCAGGCCGAGGATCAGATTGAGGGCGACGGTGCCCACGAATATAGCGCCTTCCGCGACGACTGCGCCTTGCGCAAGCAGCGTCAGGGCGACCGTGGCCGCAACATAGAACGCCAGTACGATCCACATCCGCTTGTAAATCAGCCAGATGAGCGGCACGAAGAAAGCCGGCCAGGAGAACCCCTCCTTGACGAGAATGGCATCCTCGGCCAACCCGGTCAGGCTGCCGGATGCTTCCAGGCGATGATGTACTGTGTAGACCTTCAAGACGCCTCTCCTGTCGGGTCAGATCGCAAGCGTGCCCTTGGTCGAGGGGACGGCGTCGGGCGCCCGCTCGTCAATGGACACCGCTTCCCGGATGGCGCGCGCCAGACCCTTGAAGCAGGTTTCGACGATGTGATGGGTGTTGTCGCCATAAAGCGTCTCGACATGGAGCGTGATACCGGCGTGGTGGGCAAAGGCGTGAAACCATTCACGCACAAGTTCGGTGTCAAAGTCACCGAGCTTGGGCCGCGACAGGGCAACCTTCCAGACGAGATAAGGACGGCCTGAGACGTCGATGGCGACCCGCGTGAGCGCCTCGTCCATTGCCAGGTGCACACTGGCATAGCGACGAATCCCGCGTCGCTCGCCCAGCGCCTTGGCGATGGCCTGGCCGAGCACGATGCCGGTGTCTTCCGTAGTGTGATGCATGTCGATGTGCAGGTCGCCCTCAGCACGCACCACGAGGTCGATGAGTGAATGGCGCGACAACTGCTCCAGCATGTGGTCGAGAAAGCCGAGGCCGGTCTTGACGTTATGCTTGCCACTGCCGTCGAGATCGAGGCTGACGCTGATCCGCGTCTCGTTGGTTTCGCGTTTTACTTCCGCCTTGCGCTTTGCCATGTCCTTCCCCCGGTTGACCCATCCGGCGGGTCGTCTTCTAGCAGCTCGATCTTCCGAGAGCCAACGGCTCAAGGGTGGGCGCCGCTGGTTGCCCTTTTCATTTTCCCGGCCCAAGCCTAAATGAGCCCAGCGCAATACATCCGGAGTCGAGATGCACCAAGCCCCCCAGTTGCCCGCGTGGCACGGTACGACGATACTTTCCGTGCGCAAGGGCGACGTGGTCGTTGTGGCAGGCGACGGCCAAGTCTCCATGCAGAACGTGATCATCAAGTCCAATGCCCGCAAGGTGCGCCCGCTGGCCGGTGGCCAGGTGCTGGCGGGATTTGCCGGCGCCACGGCTGACGCCATGACCCTGTTCGAGCGCCTCGAAGGCAAGCTCGAGCAGTATCCGGGGCAGCTCACCCGCGCCTGCGTCGAGCTTGCCAAGGATTGGCGGACCGATCGCTACCTGCGCCGCCTCGAGGCGATGATGATCGTTGCCGACCGCCAGGTCACCTTGGTGCTGACTGGCACCGGCGATGTGCTGGAGCCCGAGCATGGCGTCGTCGGCATCGGTTCTGGCGGAAACTTCGCGCTCGCCGCAGCCCGTGCCCTGATCGAGGGAGATCTCGATGCCGCCGAGATCGCCCGGCGGGCCATGGCGATCGCGGCGGAAATTTGCGTGTTCACCAACAGCAATCTGGTCATAGAAAGCTTGCATGCTGACCCGCGATGATCTCGACGAGGCCGTGGCGCGGTGCGGCGCCTGGTGTTGGCTTGGCTGCCGGCGACGATGGTGAGCAGGCTCCCGCAACCGAAGACATGAGGAAACACCTTTGTCTATGACCGCATTTTCTCCGCGCGAGATCGTGTCCGAGCTCGACCGCCACATCGTCGGTCAGAAGGATGCCAAGCGCGCAGTGGCGATTGCTCTGCGCAACCGTTGGCGGCGCCAGCAGCTCGACAGCAGCCTGCGCGAGGAAGTACTGCCCAAGAACATCCTGATGATCGGCCCGACAGGGGTCGGCAAGACCGAAATCGCCCGCCGCCTCGCCCGCCTCGCCCAGGCGCCGTTCATCAAGGTGGAGGCCACCAAGTTCACCGAAATCGGGTATGTCGGGCGCGACGTGGAGCAGATGATCCGCGATCTCACCGAAGCCGGCATCGCCCTGGTGCGGGTGGCGCGGCGCAAGGAGGTCGAGGCCCAAGCCCACATCAACGCCGAGTCGCGAGTGCTTGATGCGCTGGTCGGGTCGGGCGCCAGTGCCGCGACCCGCGAAAGCTTTCGCCGCAAGCTGCGGTCAGGCGAACTCGACGACAAGGAGATCGAGGTCCAGGTCGCCGATACCGGCGGCATGCCGTCCTTCGAGATCCCCGGCATGCCGGGCTCATCGGTCGGCATGGTCAATCTCTCGGACATGCTGGGCAAGGCCTTCGGGCCGCGCCTGAAGACCCGGCGCATGTCGGTTAAGGCGAGCCACGACGTGCTGCTTGCGGAAGAAAGCGACAAGCTTCTCGATGACGAGCAGCTGGTGCGCGACGCCATCGAATCGGTGGAGAACAACGGCATCGTTTTCCTCGACGAGCTCGACAAGATCTGCGCTCGATCGGAACGCCAAGGCGGAGACGTGTCGCGCGAGGGGGTCCAGCGCGACCTGCTGCCGATGCTGGAGGGCACGACGGTGTCGACCAAGCACGGGGCGGTGCGTACCGATCACATCCTGTTCATCGCCTCGGGCGCCTTCCATATTGCCAAGCCTTCGGACCTGCTGCCCGAACTCCAGGGCCGACTGCCCATCCGGGTCGAGCTCAAGGCCCTCAACAAGGAGGACTTCAAGCGCATCCTGACCGAGCCGGAAGCCAGCCTTGTCAAGCAGTACAGAGCCCTGCTGGCGACCGAAGGGGTCATTTTGGACTTCACCGAAGACGGCATCGATGCGCTGGCCGGAATCGCCGCCGACATTAATGCATCGGTGGAGAACATAGGGGCGAGGCGGCTTCACACCGTGCTGGAGCGGGTGCTGGACGAAGTCAATTTCACCGCCACCGACCGGTCAGGCGAGACGGTTGTGGTCGATTCCCAGTTTGTCGAGAAGCACGTCGGCGATCTCGCCAAGAACCTCGATCTGTCGAAATTCATCCTTTAGATCGGATGGCCCTTGGGCCGCCGCAGCCTGACATAGAGCGCGCCCCCGCCACCGTGGCGCGGGTGGGCCGGCTGGAAACCCGAGACATGGGTGCGGAACTCGGACTCGCTCAGCCACTCCGTGACCAGCCGCCGCAGGCGTCCTCCGCGCTCCGGACTGTGAAAGTGGCTGGTCCCGTGGAGGGTGTGGCTGGTGAAGGGCGAAGCTCCCTTGCCGGTGATCACCAGAACCAGCCGATGCCCTTGGGCTGGCGCCTCAGCAAGGAAGCGCTGGAGCCGCACCCGTGCCGATTCGATCGATTCGCCGTGCAGGTCGATGCGCGCATCAATATCTGCATCGCCGCGGATCAGCCGCCGCCGCATGCGCCGGTCAATGCCGGTAAAAGCCGGACTTGCCGGATCGCCTCTCGGGCCTGCCAGACGGGGCGGAGGTCGGGCCGAGGTCGCAGGGCGGCTCGGCCGCGGTGCCGGCTCGTCGGATTTGCCGGATCCCGGAGTGTCAGGCTTCGTCGAGACCTTGTGGTCATGCTCACTCCGATTCGGTTGCAAAGGCGTGATGTGGCGCGCGATCTCCCGCCACAGACTTTGATCGGGCACCGAGTACCTGTGGCGCGCACCCGGTCGTTTCGGACCGGACGTCATCGACGCGCCAGCCCCAGTCTGGCAGCGACCGCCTTGGGCAGCAAAGCCACCATGACTCCAGGGCTCTTCATAAGTCCCGCCGCCGCCGCTGCGGCCTCGCCGGTGCCCCAGAACACGTCACCTCGAACGCGGCCCTTTATGGCCGAGCCGGTGTCTTGAGCAATGAGCAGTTGGCGTAACGGCTGCAGGGCACCGTCCGGGCCAGACGGAACGTCAGCGTCAAGCCAGATCGGCGTTCCGAACGCCCAATAGGCCCGGTCGACAGCGAGACTTCGCAGCGGCGTCAGCGGCACCTGCTGGGCGCCCGGCGGCCCGAGCGCCGGTTCGCTGGCCGGGATCTCCCGAAAGAACACGTAGGATTCGTTCTGCCACATGAGCTCGCGCGCGGCCTTCGGGTTCTTCGCCATCCAGTCGCGGATCGACTGCATCGAGACTTCGTTCAGGGGAATGTCGCCGCGTCTGGCCAGGATCCCGCCCACCGCCGTGTAGGGCAGCCCGGTCTTGGCGGCAAAGGCAAGCCTCATCAGACTTCCATCCTCCAGACGCACCCGCCCCGAACCCTGGATCTGCAAGAAGAAGCCGTCGGCCCAGTCGGTCAGCCACACAAGCTCGAGGTTCTGCCCGGCAAGCGCGCCGGTCTCGATTTCCTTGCGGCTGTGGTAGGGAACCGGCGCGTTGCCGCT
>CAYWVA010000131.1:0-6985 GCA_964461545.1 uncultured Rhizobiaceae bacterium
ATGCGAACCCCCTCGCCTTCCTCGGCGAGGCCGACGAGCTGAATCAGGTCCTTCTTGGTCTCGAGATCCTCAAACAACCGCCGGATGCGCTCGAGGTCCTGCAGGGCGTGGGTGTCCTCGATCAGGTTGGCCTGACCGCGCACGATCAGCGTCTTCTCAGCCACGTCCTCGCCCGCGCCTACCCAGGTGGCGAGCCCCGCTTCGACCACCCGTGCGCTCAACTCGTCGAGCTCTCGTTTGACGAAGTCGACCTCCTGGCGAACGATGCGGCGCACCTCCGGCAACGTCTTGCCCTGGAAGCGGCGGTTGAGATAGTTCGACACCATGACCAGCGACGACACCGGCAGGCCGGGCGGCACGTCGATGGCGCGGTTTTCCACCGTGCCGTCCTCGCCGACCAGAACGACCAGCGCCTTTCCCGGGCTTAGGTCCACGAAATCAATGTGCCGCAGACGGACATTGATCTTCGAGGTGAGCACCAGTCCGGCACAGTGCGACAGCCCGGACAACAGGTTGGTGGCATCGGCCAGCACGTCATCAAGCCGCTTATGGCGGTCGAACGAGGTGGCCAGCCCGGCATCGATCTGGGCCTGTTCCATCAGAGACAGCGGATCGAGGTCGAGCAGCGAATCGACGAAGAAGCGCAAGCCCAACTCCGTCGGGAGCCGGCCGGCGCTGGTGTGAGGCGAGAAGATGAGGCCGGACTCTTCCAGGTCGGACATGACGTTGCGCACCGAGGCCGGCGACAGGTTGATCGGCAGGACACGCGAGATCGTCCGCGACCCTACCGGCTCGCCGGTCTCCAGATAGGTCTCGACCAGGCGGCGAAAGATGTCGCGCGAGCGCTGATCGAGACTAGCCAGGCTGGACAGCCTCTCGTCCATCTACTACCCCTTGTATCGGCCCAAATGGTCAGCGCTCGAATCTAGGAACTGCCGCAGGGCGCGTCAATCGACCAGAAACGGCCTCCCGGCGGCGAGCATGGCACATGCCGCGAGCATAAGCGAAGGACTTCAACCCAGTGACGCGCCCCTCCGGACGTGCAGCCGACGAGATCCGCCCCGTCAGCCTGGAGCCGGGCATCGCCCGTCATGCCGAGGGCTCATGCCTGGTGCGCATCGGCGACACCCAGGTGCTGTGCACCGCCTCGCTTGAGGATCGCGTGCCACAGTGGCTGCGCGGCCTCGGGCGCGGCTGGATCACGGCGGAATACGGCATGCTGCCCCGTTCCACCACTGAGCGCATGAGGCGCGAAGCGGCCGTCGGCCGCCAGTCCGGTCGCACCCAGGAAATTCAGCGGCTGATCGGCCGGTCCCTGCGTATGGCGGTCGATCTGGCCGGGCTTGGCGAGCGCCAGATCACCGTGGATTGCGATGTCCTCCAGGCCGATGGCGGCACCCGCACCGCCGCCATCACCGGCGGCTGGGTGGCGCTGCATCAGTGCGTCCAGTGGATGATGGCACGCGACATGCTGAAGCAGAACCCAATTCGTGACCAGGTCGCCGCGATTTCCTGCGGCGTCTACGCCGGCGTCGCAGTGTGCGATCTCGACTATATGGAAGACAGCGAGGCGGCGGCCGACGCCAATTTCGTGCTGACCGGGGCCGGCGCCATCGTGGAGATCCAGGCGACCGCCGAAGCCGAACCGCTGGCTGAGGACGCCTTCATTCGGCTGCTCAAACTGGCACGCGGCGGCGTTGAGTCGCTGGTCGTCCATCAGCGCGCCGCCATCGGGCAGTCCGACTCATGACGGTTGCTCCGTCCGGAGTCCTCGAGACCGTCCTTTATGCCGATGACCTCGATGCGGCGGGCGACTTCTATAACGGCGTGCTCGGCCTGCCGGTGGTAACCAGCGAGCCTGGCCGTCACGTGTTCTTTCGCTGCGGCAATGGCATGCTGCTGGTGTTCAACCCGCACGCCACTGCCGCTCCACCCAGCAATGCCGCGCTCCCCGTCCCTTCGCACGGGAGCCACGGGGCGGGACATGCGTGTTTTCGCGCCGGCTCATACGAGATCGCCATGTGGCGCCAACGCCTGGTCTCGGCCGGCATTGCCATTGAGGCCGATTTCGAGTGGCCGCGCGGCGGGCGCTCGATCTATGTCCGCGATCCGGCGGGCAACAGCATCGAGTTTGCCGAACCGCGCATCTGGGGCCTGGCGGCGCGCCGGCTTGCCCGTGGCAGCCGGGTGGTGGTGGCCAGCCACAACCCCGGCAAGGTCCGTGAGGTCGCCGACCTGCTTGCGCCTCATGGCCTGGAAGTGGTTTCGGCCGGCGCCCTCGGCTTGCCCGAACCGGAAGAGACCGGGACCAGCTTCATTGCCAATGCGGTGCTCAAAGCCGAGGCCGCGTCGAGGACCGCCGGGCTGCCGGCGATCGCCGACGATTCAGGTCTCTGCGTCGATAGCCTGGATGGCGCGCCCGGCATCCATTCGGCGCGCTGGGCCGGCCCCGACAAGGACTTTGCGCTCGCCATGCGCAATCTCGAGGAGCGGCTGCAGACCAAGGACGCAATCTCACCGGAGGCCCGCCGAGCGCATTTCGTCTGCGCCTTGGCCGTCGCCTGGCCGGACGGCGAGCGCGCCGTGTTCGAGGGCCGCGTCGACGGCACCCTGGTGTGGCCACCCCGCGGCACCTTGGGGTTCGGCTACGATCCGATGTTTGTGCCGGAAGGTCACGATTTGTCCTTCGGGGAGATGGACCCCCGGTCCAAGCACGCCGTTTCGCACCGCGCCCGGGCCTTCCACCAACTCGCCGACGAGCTATTCGAAAGCGCCTGAGCATCTGCTATGTCGGGCGCCATGACAGATGCTGCGCAAGCCGGCTTCGGCATTTACGTCCATTGGCCGTTCTGCCGGGCCAAATGCCCGTACTGCGATTTCAACTCCCATGTGCGCCATCGGCCGGTCGATGCCATGGGCTTTGCCTGGGCGCTGGCCCGCGAGCTTGAGGCCATGGCGGCGCGGGTGCCGGGTCGCCAGGTCACCAGCGTCTTCTTCGGCGGCGGCACCCCGTCGCTGATGCCGCCGGCCGCCGTGGCCGCGGTGCTCGACGCCATTGCCGGAAACTGGCCGGTCGCGTCCGACGTCGAGGTCACGCTCGAGGCCAACCCGACGAGTGCCGAGGCGGAGAAATTCGCCGGCTACCGCGCCGCCGGGGTCAACCGCGCCTCCATCGGCGTCCAGGCCCTCAACGATCGCCATCTCAAGGCGCTTGGCCGGCAGCATACGGCTGAAGAAGCGCTTGCCGCCTTTGGGCTTGCGGCGCGGATTTTCCCGCGCACCTCGTTCGATCTCATCTATGCCCGGCCGGACCAGTCGCCGGCCGAGTGGGCCGGGGAGCTCCGCCAGGCGCTCACCCATCAGCAGGGGCACATGTCGCTCTACCAGCTCGCCATCGAGCCCGGCACGAGGTTTGCCGAACTCGCCGACCGCGGCCTGCTGGTGACGCCTGACGAAGACGCAAGCGCCGATCTCTTCGACCTGACCCAGGAGATGACCGAACGCGCCGGGTTGCCTGCCTATGAGGTTTCCAATCACGCCGCACCTGGCCACGAATGCCGCCACAATCTCACCTACTGGCGCTCCGGCGAGTATGTCGGGGTCGGACCGGGGGCGCATTCACGGCTCGCCGGCCGCGATGGCCGGCGCGTCGGACTGGCCACCGAGCGCCATCCCGAGCAGTGGCGGGCCCGCGTCGAGGAGCAGGGACACGGGGTCACCGAGGAGTTCGTGCTCGAGGCCGCTGCGCAGGGCGAGGAATATCTGCTGATGGGGTTACGCCTCAGCGAGGGCATTGAGCTTGAACGTTACCGCAAGTATTCCGGACAAGCGCTCGATTCGACGAAGGTCGACAGACTTGTGCGCGGCGGCTTTCTGGTCCGGTTGGCTGGCCGCCGCGTCAGCCCGACGGCGGCCGGCCGACGGGTCCTCAACGCGCTGATTGCCGAACTGGCGATGGGCTGACCCTGGCCCGTTCCAGCTAAAATCCGGCGCCGAAGCGCTCAGGGGCAGGGGCGATCACCCGCGCGCCGCCAGACGTTACCTCGAGGATGGCGAGACCGCGCTCCGCCAGACCGTTGGGGCGGAAACGGAACAGACCATTGACGCCTTGAAAGCCTTCCGGATTGGTGATCTGGGCGCTCGTAAAGCGATCCGCGGGCGGGTCACGCCCGAGGATGATGGCGAGGCTCACCGCGTCATAGGCGAGGCTGGCAATGCGCGGCGGCGTGGAGAGATATGTCTGCCGATAGCGATCCTCAAAGCGGCGCAAAAGCTCGGTGGGCACGCCGGCGTACCAGCCGCCCACCGCAATTGGAATAGCGCCGATGCCCGGGTCGTCCCACGAGCCGGTGCCGAGGATGCGGGCCTCGTCGGGCGAGAATCCTGCCTGCTGCAAGGCGAGTCCCGCCTGGCGCAGCGCTTCGCCGCCGTCGGGGATCATCACCGCCTGTACGGTTCCAGCCCGTGCAGCGCCGGCGATCCGGGCCGCCGCACTGCTGAGCGCCTGGCTGTTGGCCGCATAGCGCTCAATGGCAACGAGATTCGCACCATAGACCTGCGTTGAGGTGGTCAGGGCGCGCTCTACAGTGGTGCCGAAGGGCGATTGCGGCAGCAGCACCGCGATCCGGCGCTGGTTGCTGTCAACCGCGTAGCGCACCACCTGGGCCACTTCCTCCTCAGGCAGGAAGCTCAACAGATAGACTCCCGACCCCGCCACCGAACTGATGGTCGAGAAGGCGATCACCGGCACATTGCGCCCCCGGGCGATGGCAGAGACGGCTTGAACTTCGCTTGCCAGCAACGGTCCAAGGATGATTTCGGCCTCTTCGGCCAATGCTGCCTGGGCCGCAGCGGCAGCCCCTTCGGGCGTACCGCCGCTATCCTTGGTGATCAACTCGATGTTGGGGTTGCCGGCGTCGAACATGGCGAGTTCGGCGGCCTGCTTCAGAGCATTGCCGATGCGCCCGGTCTCGCCCTGTGCGGTGAGAGGCAAGATCAGCGCAACCTTGGCGGCGGTCGGCGGGACCTGCGGCAGTTGCGGCTGGGGCGCGGGCGGCTGGCCCCGGTCAGCCACCATACCGCCGAACCCGCAGCCGGTGAGCAGCAGCGCGACAAGCAGTATGACAGCCGCTTGTGCGAACCCGCGCCATCTCAGGGCTGCGCCTGCTCGTCTCGCTCGATCGACACTCCCCTGCACAGCGTCCATTTCCTCTGAGGGAACCGGCACCGCGGCACGCCCACTCCCGCTCCCATGCCGTCGCTGCTAGGCTAATGAAAACCGGCCCGAGTCGAAAGCCCCAATCTCGCACCATCCGATGCCCGAGTCCGCTGAACGCCAGTTCGTCATCGCCGGCCATGCCATTTCCGCCGCGGCCATCGCACCCGGCTTGCACCTGGTCGCCACCCCCATCGGCAATCTCGCCGACGTCACGATCCGGGCGCTGTCGACGCTGGCTGCGGCCGATCTCGTCTACTGCGAGGACACCCGGATGAGCCGGCGGCTGTTCGACCGCTATGCCATCAAGGTGCCGCTCAAGGCCTATCACGAGCACAACGCGGAACGCCTGCGCCCTGTCATTCTCGACCAGCTCAGGGACGGGGCGCGACTTGCGCTGGTGAGCGATGCCGGCCTGCCGCTGGTCTCCGATCCCGGCTTCAAGCTGGTTCGCGCGGTGATCGAGGAGAAACTGGCCGTGAATGTGGTGCCGGGCCCGTCTGCGCCGCTGACCGCACTTTTGCTCTCCGGCCTGCCGAGCGACCGGTTCACCTTTGCGGGCTTCCTTCCCTACCGATCGCAGGCCCGCCGCTCGCTGCTTGCCAAGCTCGCACGCCATGACGCAACCCTGATTTTTTTCGAGACGGCCCCGCGCATCGCCTCCGCGCTCGCCGACATTGCCGACGTGCTGGGCGATCCGCCGGTGGCGTTGGCCCGCGAGATCACCAAGATCCACGAGGAAGTGCTGCGCGGACCGGCCAGCGAAGTGGCCGAGGCAATCGCCGCCCGCGGCGGGGTCAAGGGCGAAATCACCCTGGTGGTTTCGCCGCCCGAAGCGGCGGAGCCGGCGGGCGAACACGACATCGACGCCGCCCTCATCGCCGCCCTTTCCGAGATGACGCCGGGCAGGGCGGCGTCCCTGCTTGCCCGCCAGTTCGGCCGGCCGCGGCGCGAGATTTATCAGCGCGCCCTGGCGCTGAAGGGAGGCTTCGATGCCGACGGCGGTTGAGCGCCGACGGGCCTTTCGCCGTGGCCTGCTTGCCGAGACCGCGGCAATGTGGCTGTTGCGCTGCAAGGGCTATCGCGTTGTGGCCCGCCGGGTGCGCACGCCGCTGGGCGAGATCGACATCATCGTGCGGCGCGGCCAAACGATCGCCTTTGTGGAGGTGAAGGAGCGCCCGACCGAGGCAGCGGCGCTTGAGGCGATCGCGCCGCGCCAGGCCCGCCGCCTCGTCGCCGCCGCGCGCTACTGGCTCTCCACCCAGCCCGCGGCCTCGATTGCACAAGGCGACTGGCGCTTTGACATCGTCACCGTCTCCCCATACCTGTTGCCGCGCCATCTCCCCAACGCTTTCGGCGCCGACCTGTGGTAGACGAGGCGCCCACATGAACCAGGATTGGCACCCATGGCCCTCGACGTAGCCGTCCAGATGGATCCCATCGGACAGATCGCCATTGCCGGCGATTCGACCTTCGCCCTGATGCTCGAAGCCCAGGCGCGCGGCCATCGCCTGTTCTACTACGAGCCCAAGACGCTGGCGCTGCGCGACGGCCGCGTCACGGCGAACGGATGCGACGTGAGGGTGCAAGACGAGCCCGGCCGCCACGCCGATCTCGGCGCGGCGCGAGATGTGGACCTGTCGTCGTTCGATGTGGTCCTGATGCGCCAGGACCCGCCGTTCGACATGACCTACATCACGATAACCCACATGCTGGAGCACATCCATCCCGCCACCCTGGTCGTCAACAATCCGGCCGAAGTGCGCAACG
>CAYWVA010000132.1:0-3347 GCA_964461545.1 uncultured Rhizobiaceae bacterium
GCCCTTCATCTCGGCAGGCAATTGCGTCTGCTGCCTGTGGGTGGTGTGCGGCGGCGGCCGGCGCAACCGGTTCCTTATGGAGCTGCTCGCCTGGCATCTCGATGCCCCGGTGGTTCCCGCCGAAGCCATCGGCATCGACGGCGACAGCCTGGAGGCCGAAGCCTGGGGCTATCTTGCGGTGCGCAGCCTGCGGCGCCAGCCGATTACTTTTCCGACCACCACCAGGGCGGCCAGGCCGCTGACCGGCGGCGTTCGGCACAAGCCGTGACGGTCCGCCGGGGCCGGTCCGCCCCTGCCGTCACCTTGAGCGTTTGTCCAGCAGCTCGTCATTGTGGGCGCCGAGCGCCGGGGCCCGCCGGCGATCTTCCGGGTCGCCGCGGAACTGCGGCACAACCGCCACCGGCAGCGCGGACGTGCGCTCAAGCGTTTCGTTCTCGAGCACATGATCGAACAGGTGACGCTGGGCAAAATGCGGCTCGGCCAACGCCTCCTTGAGCGTGAGAACCACCGAGCAGCAGCAGTCGATGCCGTGGAAGCGCTGCCTCCACTCTTGCGCCGTGCCGCCGGCGATGATGGCCCGCACCTCGTCAATGGTGGCTGCCGGGTCCTTGGCATCGTCGCGCCACGGCTCAGGCAGGGCGATGATGTCGCACAGCGTGTCCCAGAACTTCTGCTCCAGCGCCGCCACCGCGACGTGACGCCCGTCGGCGGTGGGATAGATCTGGTAGCGCGGCGAGCCGCCGGTCAACAGCTCGTTGCCCGACACCGGCCAGCGGCCGGTGGCGAGCCCCTGGCCCAACGCCCAGGGCATCAGCATGAACAGATTGTCGGTCATGGCGATGTCAAGGTGGGTGCCCCGCCCGGTGCGCTCACGCTGGATGAGCGCCAGCAGGATGTTGACCACCGCAGGATAGCTGCCGCCGGCGAGATCGGCGGCGAGCACCGGCGGCAAGGTCGGGCGCTCCGGATCGCCCAGGCTCAGGCCGAGCAGGCCGGCATCGCCGATGTAATTGAGGTCGTGGCCGGCCGCCCCGGCCTTGGCGCCGGTCTGGCCGTAACCGGTTATCGAGCAGTAGACGAGGCGCGGGTTGAGGACGCTCAACGCCTCATAGCCGAGTCCGAGGCGGTCCATGACGCCAGGCCGGAACTGCTCGATGAGTACGTCGGCGTCGCTGAGCAGCGGTTCCAGCCGCGCCAACTGGCTGGGGTCCTTGAGGTCGATGGCGAGGCTCTTCTTGCCGCGGTTGAGGAGCGCAAAGCTGACGGCGTCGCGGCCCCATTTCGGCTCGTAATGGCGCATCTCCTCGCCCATTTCGGGACGCTCGATCTTGACCACCTCGGCCCCGGCTTCGGCGAGCATGAGCCCGGCCAGGGGGCCAGGCAGCAGGGTGGAAAAGTCGAGCACCTTGACGCCGGCAAGCGGCTGGACAGTCTGGCCTGGAGATATGGGAGTGCTTCGGTCACGGCTCATCCGGCCACTGTAACCGGGCGGAGTTCGGGGGTCCACGTCACCGACGGCCCGCATCTTGCATTGCCGAGATGGCTTGTCTCAGCCGCGCACGCGGCCTATTCGGACGTGATCGGCTGCAGAGAGGATGCCATGAAACTGCCCGCGCGCTTCTATCGTCCGCTCGCCGTGGGGGCGCCGGCGCCCTGGCGCGAGGTGCCGGTGAAGCTCGAGCGCATGATCCATTTCTTCCCACCCCACATCGACAAGATGCGCGCCAAGGTGCCCGACATGATCGGCCAGGTGGACGTGCTGCTGGGCAACCTGGAGGACGCCATTCCGGCCGAGGCCAAGGCGGCGGCGCGCTCAGGGTTCATCGAGGCGGCTCGCGCTCACGACTTCGCTGACACGTCCTTGTGGGTGCGAATCAACAGCTTGAACAGCCCGTGGGCGCTCGACGACATCATTGAGGTCGTGGCGGCGGTCGGCGGCAAGCTCGACGTAATGATGCTGCCCAAGGTGGAGGGCCCTTGGGACATCCACTACCTTGACCAGCTTCTGGCCCAGCTGGAGGCCAGGCACGAGGTGCCAAAGCCGATCCTCATCCACGCGATCCTGGAGACCGCCGAGGGCGTGATGAACGTCGAGGCGATCGCCGCCGCCTCGCCGCGCCTGCATGGCATGAGCCTCGGACCGGCCGACCTCGCCGCCTCGCGCGGCATGAAGACGACACGGGTCGGTGGCGGCCACCCCGGTTACGGGGTGCTGGCCGACGGCGAGCCGGGTGTGACGCGCGCCTTTTCCCAGCAGGACCTGTGGCACTACACCATCGCAAAGATGGTCGATTCCTGTGTGGCCAACGCCATCAAGCCGTTCTACGGGCCGTTCGGCGATTTCGGCGACCAGGAGGGCTGCGAGGCGCAGTTCCGCAACGCCTTCCTGCAAGGATGTGTCGGCGCCTGGTCGCTGCACCCCAGCCAGATCGCCATTGCCAAGCGCGTCTTCAGCCCCGATCCGCAAGAGGTCCGCTTCGCGCTGCGTATCCTTAAGGCCATGCCCGACGGCACCGGGGCAGCGATGATCGACGGCAAGATGCAGGACGACGCGACCTGGAAACAGGCCCGCGTCATCGTCGATCTGGCTCGCCTCGTGGCGGCCAGGGACCCCTCGCTGGCGGAGACTTATGGCCTGGACCAGGATCGTTGAATGTAGGGAATTTAACTTGCCAAACCGGTATAGTCGCGGCATTGAGGCGGCAAATGGGTATGATTGATCGCAACGCCAAGTTTCGCATCGGCCAGGTGGTGAAGCACCGCCTGTTCCCGTTCCGCGGGGTGATCTTCGATGTCGATGCCACCTTCTCCAACACCGAGGAATGGTGGGAATCGATCCCCGAAGAGATCCGCCCCTCCAAAGACCAGCCATATTACCACCTGCTGGCGGAAAACGATGAGACGGAATACGTGGCTTATGTATCGGAGCAGAATCTGCTCGCCGATGAGTCGGGCGAGCCGGTGCGCCATCCTCAGGTGCGTGAATTCTTCGACAACTACGACCGCCATACCGGGGCCTATCGTCTGCGGGGCGTTATTGCTCACTGAGGCGCGGCTGCCTTGTCCGCTGTGCCCGGCATGAGGGCACGGCGCATTCTGGGCGCGGTGGCCGTCGTCGGCAGCTTGCTTGCCGGGGCTGCAACCGCTGCCGAGCGCCCGAGCCACGGCATCGCCATGCACGGCGAGCCGGAGCTGCCGCAGACGTTCACCCACTTCCCGTACGTCAACCCGGAAGCGCCGCAGGGCGGCATTTTGCGCCAGACGGTCACCGGGACCTACGACAGCTTGAACCCGTTCATCGTCAGGGGTCAGCCGGTCGATGCGGTGCGCACCTACGTGTTCGAGAG
>CAYWVA010000132.1:3447-5589 GCA_964461545.1 uncultured Rhizobiaceae bacterium
CTGGAGGGCCGTGATTTCGAGGCGACCACGCTCGACCCGCCGATCGGCTCGGGTCCCTATACGGTGGCCGAGGTGCGCCCCGGCGAGCGCATCGTGTTCCGCAAGAACCCGGACTACTGGGGCCGCGATCTCCCGGCCGCGCGAGGCTTGTGGAACTTCGACGAAATCCGCCTCGAGTACTACCGAGACAACCAGACGGCCTTCGAAGCCTTCAAGAAGGGCCTTTCGGACGTGCGCGTCGAGACCGACCCGACGCGTTGGTCGAGGGGCTACGACTTTCCCGCCATGGCCGAGGGCAGGGTGATCCTCGAAGCGATCCCGACCGGACTGCCGGCTCCGGTCTCGGGGCTGGTGTTCAACACCCGCCGGGCGCTCTTCGAAGACCCGCAAGTGCGCGAGGCCCTGATCCATGTGTTCAACTTCGAGTGGGCCAACGAAAACCTGTTCCACAACCTGTTCAAGCGAACGCAAGGGTATTTCGACGGCTCGGAGCTGAGTTCGGTCGGCGTGGAGGCGTCGCCGCGCGAGCGCGAGTTGCTGGCGCAAGCCGGCGCCGATCTCCCCGACGACATCCTCGAGGGCCGCTATGTGCTACCCGTCGGCGACCGATCGGGCCGCGACCGCAGGAACTTAGGGCGGGCGATCGAGCTTCTCGGGCAGGCCGGCTGGGTGCCTCAAGGCGGGGTCCTCAGGCACACCGGGACCGGCCAGCCATTCGCCTTCGAGCTTTTGGTGTTGACGCGCGAACAGGAGCGCATCGGGCTGCATTACCAGCGCCTGCTCGGCGCCATCGGGGCGAGTCTTCAGCTGCGCCAGGTCGATTCGGCCCAGTTCCAGCGACGGCTCGGCTCGTACGACTTCGACATGGTGCCGGCGACCTGGTTCAACTCGCTGTCGCCGGGCAACGAGCAGGCCTTCTACTGGGGCTCGCTCGGGCGCACCGTGGAGGGGACGCGCAACTACATGGGCGTTGCCGATCCGGCCGTCGACGCGATGATCGAAGCGATTGTGCACGCAGAGGCCAAGGAAGACTTCGTGGCCGCGGTGCGGGCGCTGGACAGGCTGCTTATCGCCGGGCGCTACATAGTGCCGCTGTATCACTCGCCGGGCCAGTGGCTGGCCCGCTGGAGCCATATCGGACGGCCCGAGCAGATGTCGCTCTACGGCTTTGATCTCGCGGCTGCCTGGTACGTGGGGGAGTGAGGCTCCTATCGGACCGCCGCCACTTGTCATCCTCCGGCGAGCCGCAGGCGAGGCCCGGGTCAATCCCCGGATCAAGTCCGAGGACGGCCATGGCAGCACAAGGATCACGGCATCGGACGAACCGCACCGATGATCGGCCCGTAGCCGCCGTGGCCGGGCTGGTCGTTGCGCTGAAGGTCGGGCGAATAAAGCCCCGGCGCTGAGCCGCCGTCCAGATACAGCGCATTGTCGCTGCCCAGGCGTTCGCGGAAGAAGCGCGCGAAATCGTGGAAATTGACCGGCCCATGGGAGATGGCGAAATGCACCTCGGTCGGGCTGCTCACACCCACGCCGTTGCGACGCCTGCGGTCGCTGGAGCCGTCGATGAAGGCGCGATGCAGGGCTCCGTCGATGACCAGCAACGGGCCCGACTGGGTGGCAAATTTCGCCGCCGGAGCGGCTTCTAGAAAGCGACCGGTCTCCAGCACGCCGGCTTCCCGCCCAGCGATATAGAAGACGCCGTTGGGCTTCTTGTAGAAGTTCGGCACCGGGCTGACACCGGCCGGTGCGTTGGCCATGTTGGCGCGCCGGTGTGTCTTGCCGTCTTTGACGAGCAGCCCGATGGGGCGCAGATCGACGCCGTACATGCCGCCGTTCATGGCAAAGACCAGCTCAAGGCCGCGTTCCGCGAGATCGTCGGCCAGGGCAGCAAAGATGCGGTAGGGCTTGCCCTTGTCGTCGCGCCAGAAGATGCGAAGGTCGGATTGGGTGAGGTCGAAGCTGCACACCGAATAACGCATGCCTTCGAAGGACTCCAGGCGGCAGTCGGCGGCCTCGGCGGTCGATGCCAGGGCCACCAGCACGAGGGCGGCGATGGCTTTGCGCCACCAGCGCTGAGGTCTCACCATGGCCTTCCTCGAACACTCCGCCTTGCGTCTCGAACCCAGCTTACCATGTGTG
>CAYWVA010000132.1:5689-6946 GCA_964461545.1 uncultured Rhizobiaceae bacterium
GGCTCATGGCGCGACGGGCCGGCGCTGCCGACGGCGCGCGGAGCGCTCGCCGTGGCGGTCCACGAGGGCCGCATACATGCCATCGGCGGTGTCGATGCCGACGGTGACCGCACGGGCGCCCACGAGATCTTCGATACGGCCGCGCAAAGCTGGACCACGGCCCCTGCGATGCCGACGCCGCGCGACCATCTGGCGGCAGCCTCGGTCGCCGGGCAGATCATGGCGCTCGCCGGTCGCGACGGCACGAGCTTCATCTTGACCGACAACGAAATCTATGACGTGGCAGAGAGGGCCTGGCGCAGCGGTGCAGATGTGCCCACCGGGCGCAGCGGGGTCGCCGCGGTTGAACTCGATGGTTTCGTCTACCTGTTCGGCGGCGAGACGTTCGAACCGCGTCGGACGTTTGACGAGGCTGAACGTTACGACCTCCGGGCCGACAGCTGGGCCGCCCTGCCACCGATGCCGACAGCGCGCCATGGACTTGGCGCCGGGGTTATTGACGGGCGCATTTATGTGGTCTCGGGCGGGCCTCAGGCCGGCTTCGCCTTCAGCGCTTTGAACGAGGTGCTGACGCCGCAATGAACCCTCGCCGGCGGCTCACTGGGCGGTCCAGCCGCCGTCGATCGGTAGCGCCGTGCCGGTGATCGAGGCTGCCGCTTCGGTGCACAGGAACACCGCCAGCCCGCCCACCTGCTCGACGGTGACGAATTGGCGAGTCGGCTGGACGGCGAGCATGACCGTGTTTACGACCTCGTCTTCGCTGATGCCGCGGGACTTCGCGGTTTCCGGGATCTGCTTTTCGACCAGCGGCGTAAGCACGTAGCCGGGGCAGATGGCGTTGACGGTCACGCCGAACTCGGCCGCTTCCAGCGCCACCGTCTTGGTCAGCCCGACGACGCCATGTTTGGCGGCGACATAGGCCGACTTATAGGGCGAGGCGACGAGGCCATGGGCCGATGCCAGATTGATGATGCGGCCCCAGCGGCGCTCCTTCATGCCGCCGAGCACGGCGCGGATGCCGTGGAAGGCCGAGCTCAGGTTGATGGCAATGATGGCGTCCCACTTCTCCGGCGGAAAAGTCTCGACCGGCTCGACATGCTGAATGCCGGCATTGTTGACGAGCACATCGACCCGGCCGAAGGCTTGGGCAGTCTCTTCAACCATCCTTGAAATGTCGGTTGGCCTGGTCATGTCGGCAGCGGAATAGACGGCGGTGACGCCGAAAGCCTGCTCGATCTCGGCCCGGTTGTGCTCGAT
>CAYWVA010000133.1:0-6933 GCA_964461545.1 uncultured Rhizobiaceae bacterium
TGCTCATCGTCAGGCGCGTCGAGGCGCTCGGCCGGTTTCTTGAAACCGAGGACGGCGAGCATCTGCTGACCGGAGTGAAGCGGGCCATCAGTATCGTACGCATCGAGGAAAAGCGCGACGGTGTGAGCTACGATGCCGCGCCCGACCGCAACCTCCTGGTCCAGGGCGAAGAAAAGGCGCTGGCCACCGCCATCGACCGGGCCGAGGCCCAGGCCCGGCTGGCCGTTGAGGCGGAAGACTTCGAGGCCGCCATGCGCGCCATCGCCAAGCTGCGCGGACCCGTCGACACGTTCTTCGACCACGTGACGGTCAACACCGATGATCCAAGCTTCCGCGAGAACCGGCTGAAGCTTTTGAACCGCATCCGCGCCGCCACCCTCACTGTAGCCGACTTTTCCCGCATCGAGGGTTAGCGTAGGCGATGCCTTTGCCGGCGGAACGATTAAGGTTGTATTCTCCTTGTTTGGGCGCCGCCGCTTAATGATAACCCCGCCATAACGCCCCCCAATCAGGTTGCCAGCCAATCAAGGACCCGATCGAGATGCAACGAGCAGGCGTTCACAAGTGGGTTTATTGCTTCGGCGCTGGCCGCTCGGAAGGGGCGGCGGCGATGCGCGACCTGCTCGGCGGCAAGGGTGCCAATCTCGCCGAGATGAGCAATCTCGGTCTGCCGGTGCCGCCCGGCTTCACCATCACCACCGAGGTGTGCACGCTCTACTACCAGAACGCCGGCGCCTATCCGGACGGTCTCGATGAGGAGGTCGAGGCTGCCATGGCGCTGATCGCCGAGGCGGTGGACGCCGGGTTCGGCGATCCCGACCGGCCGCTTCTGGTCTCGGTGCGCTCCGGCGGGCGCGCCTCGATGCCCGGCATGATGGACACCGTGCTCAATCTCGGCCTCAACGACGCGACCGTGGAGGGGCTGGCCCGGCGCTCGGGCGATCAGCGCTTCGCCTATGACAGCTACCGGCGCTTCATCCACATGTATTCCGACGTGGTGCTGGGCGTCGAGCATCACCAATTCGAGGAGATTCTCAGCGACTACAAGGACGACAACGGCCACTCCCTCGACACCCAGCTCAGCGCCGGCGACTGGGCCGACGTCGTCGAGCGCTACAAGACGCTGGTGGCCGATAACACCGGCCGGCCCTTTCCGCAGGACGTGCGCACCCAGCTATGGGGCGCCATCGGGGCCGTGTTCGGCTCGTGGAACTCCCAGCGTGCGGTGACCTACCGCAGGCTCCACAACATCCCCGACGAGTGGGGCACCGCGGTTAACGTCCAGGCTATGGTGTTCGGCAACATGGGCGAGACCTCGGCCACCGGGGTGGCGTTCACCCGCAACCCCTCGACCGGACGCAAGGAGATCTACGGCGAGTTTCTGATCAATGCCCAGGGCGAGGACGTCGTGGCGGGCATCCGCACGCCGCAGTACCTCACCGAAGATGCCCGTCACGCGGCAGGCTCCGACGCTCCGTCGCTGCAGGCCGTGATGCCGGAGATCTTCGATGAACTCACCAGAATTTTTGAGCGGCTCGAGGGCCATTACCGCGACATGCAGGACATCGAGTTCACCATTCAGGACGGGCGTTTGTGGATGCTGCAGACCCGCACCGGCAAGCGCACCACCATGTCCGCCCTCAAGATCGCCGTCGACATGGTCGAGGAGGGGCTGATCGACAAGCACGAGGCCGTGGTGCGCATCGATCCCGGCGCGCTCGACCAGCTCCTGCACCCGACCCTCGATCCCGATGCTGAGCGCGACGTGCTGGCCACCGGCCTTCCCGCCTCGCCGGGAGCAGCGGCGGGCGAGGTCGTGTTTGAGTCCGACGAGGCCGAGCGGCTCAAGGCTCTCGGCCGCCAGGTCATCCTGGTGCGGGTCGAGACCAGCCCTGAAGACATCCATGGCATGCATGCGGCCGAAGGCATCCTGACCACCCGCGGCGGCATGACATCGCACGCCGCGGTGGTGGCGCGCGGCATGGGCAAGCCATGCGTGTCAGGGGCAGGCACCGTCCAGGTGGACTATGCGCGCGGTTGCATGACCATGTCCGGGGTGACGCTCACCCGGGGCGAGGTGATCACCATAGACGGCTCGACCGGCCAGGTGATGCGCGGCGCCATCCCCACTGTCAAGCCGCAGCTTTCCGGCGAGTTCGAGACCGTGATGGGCTGGGCCGACGAGATCCGCCGGCTCGGTATCCGCGCCAATGCCGACACCCCGGCCGACGCCAGGATTGCCCGCGAGTTCGGCGCCGAGGGCATCGGGCTGTGCCGCACCGAGCATATGTTCTTTGAAGCCGGGCGGATTGCCGCGATGCGGGAGATGATTCTGGCCGACTCGGTGGACGGCCGGCGCGCTGCGCTCGACAAGATCCTGCCCATGCAGCGTCAGGACTTCGTCTCGCTGTTTGAGATCATGCGCGGCCTGCCGGTTACCATCCGGCTCCTCGATCCGCCGCTGCACGAGTTTCTCCCCGGCTCGGACGCCGAGATCGAGGAGGTGGCCGAAGCCCTCGGCATCGATGCGGATAAACTCAGGATCCGCCTCGCCGGGCTCAAGGAGGTCAATCCCATGCTCGGCCACCGCGGCGTACGCATTGCTATCTCGTATCCCGAAATCGCCGAGATGCAAGCCCGAGCCATCTTCGAAGCGGTGGTCGAAGCCAGCCGCAAGACCGGCGCACCCCCGACGCCCGAGGTGATGGTCCCGCTGATCGCCACGCGCGCCGAGTTCGACATCATTCACCGCCTCATCCGCACCGTGGCCGAACAGGTCGAGGCCGAATCAGGCCACAGCATCGACTATCTCGTGGGCACCATGATCGAATTGCCGCGGGCCTGCCTCATGGCTGCCGACATCGCTGAGACGGCCGAGTTTTTCTCTTTCGGCACCAACGATCTGACCCAGACGGCGTTCGGCATCAGCCGTGATGATTCGGCCCGCTTCATGGGCGAATACACCGCCAAGCGCATCCTGCCCGTCGATCCGTTCGTCTCCATCGACATCGACGGCGTCGGAGAATTGGTCAGGATCGGCGTCGAACGCGGTCGCCAGGCGCGCCCCGACCTCAAGCTCGGCATCTGCGGCGAGCATGGCGGCGATCCGGCGTCGATCCGCTTCTGCCACGACGCCGGGCTCGATTACGTATCGTGCTCGCCGTTCCGTATCCCGGTTGCACGGCTGGCGGCTGCCCAGGCCGCCGTTGCGGCCAAGGCCGGTAGCGGCAGTCAGCCCGGCGATTAGCAGTTTTGAGCCAGAGGCTTATTTGCCTGTTAACCAAGCGTCCCGAAGTTGGGCATTCACGTGTAGGCATGGTTGCCGGTATGGTTAACCTGTGGTAAACGCTGATGGGTCTAGTTTGACGCTGACGAGCCGATAACCTTTACCACAGGCGGGGATTCGAAGGGCGTGCAGGCAAAGCGAGGGGAGGCGGCGCGGCCGACGAAGCGGCGCCGGAGCAGGGATGGCCGCTGGCGAGGGGTGAGCGCACTGACCTTGGCAGGGACGGTGGTGATCGGCCTGTTTGCGGCGGCCGGATATCAGGTCGGCAACGTCGCCGTGGCGCGCAGTGTTGCGCCCTCTGGTCTTGACGTCGCCACAGGGCCGGCCTCTGCCATCCTGCAAAAGGCTTCGCTGCTTGCCGACGCGCCTGCGCTGGCGCACACGCCATCGCCGATGGTGGAACGCGTCATCCCTGTGAGCTTGGTCCTGCCCAAGGGCGACATGCTCATCGAAACCGTCACCACTGCCCGCAGCGACCGCCTTGCCCGACTGATCTCGCCGCCGGTCGCGCTGATCGAGAAGACTTGGCAAACGGGGCGCGAGCAGCGCCGCCGGGTTGCCGAGCGCAAGGCCCTTGCGGCCGAGCACCGCTGCATGTCGCACGCGATCTATTTCGAGGCCCGCTCCGAATCGGAACTCGGCCAGCTTGCCGTGGCCAAGGTGATCCTGAACCGGGTCAAGAGCCCGCTCTACCCCAATTCCATCTGCCAGGTCGTCTACCAGAACGCCGAACAGTACAATGCCTGCCAGTTCTCCTTTGCCTGCAATGGCCGCAGCGACAAGCCGCGCCCCGGCAAGGCCTGGGAGCGGGCCAAGTCGCTGGCGACCCTTGCCATGGCTGGCGAAGCGGACGTGCAGGTCGTCGCCACCGCCACCCATTTCCATGCCGACTACGTGGCACCGCATTGGTCCGGCGCCATGACGCGACTCATCAAGATCGGTCGCCACATCTTCTACAACGGAACCTGAGCGCCAGGCTTTCAGGCGGCAGCCGCGGCTGATAAGCTGACCGTTGGCAAAGCTTGAGTGAGCGGTTCCCATGACCTGCTGGACCTTCTTCAACGGCGCCTGGCATGACGGCAACCCGATGATCATGGGACCCATGACCCATGCCCCATGGCTCGGAAGCTGCGTATTCGACGGCGCCCGGGCCTTCGAGGGCGTCGCCCCCGACCTCGACCTGCATTGCCAGCGGCTGGTCAACTCGGCACGCGCCTTCGGCCTCGAGGTGCTGTTTTCGGCCGGCGAGATCGAAGAGATGGCGCGCGAGGGCATCGCCAGGTTCCCGTCCGGCACCAACCTCTATATCAAGCCCATGTATTGGGCCGAGGACGGGTGGGTGGATGTCGATCCCGACACCACCCAGTTCTCCATATCGGTCTACGAATCGCCGCTTCCGGAGCCGAACGGGTTTTCGGTGTCGTGCTCGCCGTTCCGCCGGCCGTCCTACGAGTACGCCCCCACCGACGCCAAGGCCGCCTGTCATTATCCCAACTCGGCGCGCGCTCTGCGCGAGGCACGCGTCCGCGGCTTTGAAAATGCCGTGCTGCTCGACGGGCTGGGCCACGTCGCGGAACTGGCCACCGCCAACATCTTCTATGCCCGCGACGGGGCCGTGCACACGCCGGTGCCGAACGGCACATTCCTCGACGGCGTCACGCGCCGGCGGGTCATCTCGCTGTTGCGCCATACCGGCGTGCCGGTGCATGAGCGCAGCCTCGTCTGGCGCGATTTCCTCGAGGCCGACGAAGTCTTCTCGACCGGCAATTTTGGCAAGGTCATGCCGATCACCCGCCTCGAGGGCCGCGATCTGCAGCCCGGCCCGTTCTATGCCCAGGCCCGGAAGCTGTACTGGGCTTTTGCCCACGGCGAGAAGCTTTGAGCCCGGCATCCCGCCAGTCATAGCGGGCATTTCGAGGGGCGTCGCATTGGATCTGGATAACCGAGGCGCAGCGATTGCTTCGCGGCGTAGTTCTGGCACAATGCCGGCAGGAATCGTTTGGGGGGACTCACAGTGCAAACGATATCGTGCGGGCTGCTTAGCGCCGCCGCCGCCCTGGCACTTGTCATGCCTGCAGCCGCTGGTGCCGAGACCACAACCAGGCCGATGCCGTGGGAGGATTGCCTTGCCGTCAAGGCCGAGATGCAGGCCAAGCTCGATGTCGGGCCTCGCAAGGTGATCGACATCGTCAACTCCGCGGCGCTCACTGTGACCCGGCTGTGCACCAGTCATGGTGCCGTGTCGATCAGCTGCTCCAAGGCCAACCAGACGTTGATCGTCTCGGTCCGTCCACAGCAAAGCGAGCTGACCTGCCTGTGGCGCAGCCTGGTTCTCACGCCGACCTGAAAGCACGCTCAGCCACACCCTGCCTTCCCGGACGGCGGGGGCAGGTCGAGCGCCGGGTTGGCGTCGAAAAAGCCTACAGGCGCCCAGTGCAGCGAGGCATGGACGACGGGCTGCACCGGCCAGTCCTCGGGCCGCGGCAGGTGGTGATAGTTCAATGTGTACCACACCACGATGTTCTCGTTGTCAAGCGAGCGGTCCGCTTGGGTCCAGCGCGGCAGGCCGTCGCCGCCCTGGTGCTGGTTCGGGTACTGGCCGGCCGGAAACCGCTCCTCAGGCGCGAACCGGGTGGCCCAGAAATGCTTGAACATGAATCCAGCCCGCCGCCCCACCGGCGAGGCGGGGTCGAGAAAGGGCAGCGCATTGGCGCCCGGCACCAGCTTGTAGGCCACCGGCTCGCCGAGTTTGTTGCGGACGTTCGGATTGGTGACCTTCCAGTAGCGCGCCGCCGCCAGATCCATGGTGCGCTGCGCCTCCCGTTCGCTGCGCAGCGGCGTTTCGATGATCTTCACAGCATTGCCGTGGAGGTTGTCCGGACCGGTCTGCACGGCGGCAAAACTCATTTCGCTGACCGCGTTGCCCGGCCCGTCGACGCACATGTCGAAGCGGAACGAAAACACGTGCTGGTGCACATGGGCATCGATTCCCGGCGCCACGAGGGCGCCGTACTGCGACGCCTCGCCTGACGGGCGGGCCGATACGAGAGGGATGCCGGTCGCTTTGACCTCGATGCCAATCGTGCCGTCCTGATAGAAATACCAGTAGAAGCCGTAGACGTAGTTGCCGATGGTGGTGAGGCAGGAAACCACCAGCCGGCGCGAGCGCCTTACCGTGGCCTCACCGCGGTGCCAGTCGGTATACTTCCACAGGATGCCGTAATCCTCCTCGTGCATGCAGATGGCATTGGCGATGCGCCGCGGCTTGCCGGTCCAGTCATGGCTCCAGGCATCGAAATAGTGGATGTGCCCGAGGCAGTCGCAGCCCAGTGCCAGGGAATCGAGGAACTGGCCGATGCCGTACTCGCCGGTGTCGAAGGCATTGCGCCGGAAGTAGCCACCGGTCGGGTCGCCATACGGCACCACCATCTCGGCCAGCGAGGCCCGGTGCATGATCGGCCGCAGCCGGCCGTGGTCCTCGTAACCGATGGTATGGAGAACGAGACCCTCGCGCACGTCGAAGCCGATGCGGAACTGCCATTTCTGCCAGCGCACCAGCTGGCCATCCACCGCAAAGCTGGGGCCCTCGGGCTGGACGATGTCGAGCGGCTTGAGGTCTCGGCGCAGGTCGCTGCGCAGGCGGATTG
>CAYWVA010000134.1:0-6917 GCA_964461545.1 uncultured Rhizobiaceae bacterium
AGCGATGCCATAGCCCACGCCACGCTGCCCGGCATCGCGCTGGCCTTCATCATTTCGGCTCTTGTCACCGGTCATGGCCGAATTCTTCCCGTCCTGCTGCTGGGGGCTGCGGCAACGGCAGCTCTGGGCATCCTCTCAGTCCATTGGATCGCCACCCGCACACGTCTGCCGGAGGACACGGCGATTGCAACGATACTGTCCACCTTCTTTGCGCTTGGCATTGTGGCGATGACCATGGTGCAGTCCATGCCGGCCTCAGGCGCGGCCGGGTTGGAGGCTTTTCTGCTCGGTGCAACGGCCGGCATGCTGCGGGCCGAAGCCGAGTTCATCGCTGTGGGAGCCTTGGCGGTGCTGGCCGCGGTGCTGCTGGTGCAGAAGGAACTTGGCCTGATCTGCTTCGACCCGGACTTCGCCCGGGCCAGCGGCTACAATGTGCGCCGGCTCGATCTTGTCGCCCTCGGACTGTTGCTGGCCGTTGTGGTGATCGGCCTTACCACGGTGGGACTCATCCTCATCATTGCGCTGGCCATCATTCCGCCCGTGGCGGCGCGCCTGTGGACCGAGCGGCTGGTGCCGATGGTGTTGATCGCCGCCGGCATCGGCGCGGCCGGCTGCTATATCGGGGCCGGTCTGTCAAGCTCGGCCCCCCGGCTGCCGGCCGGTGCCGTCATCGTCTTGACCCTGTTTTCGCTGTTTGCCGCCTCCCTCCTCGTCTCGCCGGTGCGCGGCATTGTCGCCGCCGCCATCCGTCATTGGCGGTTCCGCAACATCGTCCATGCCCGCCAGGGCCTGCTGGCGCTGGCCCGCGACGAGCCCATCTTCGATCCTGCCACCCGCCGGATTCTCCGGGCCCGCGGGTTTGTCCGGTCGACCGGCGTGCCGACGCCGGCGGGACGTGCGGCCGCCTCGCGCATGATGCGCGATCAGGCGCTGTGGAACCGCTATCGCGATCTTTATCCCGACGATGCCGCGGCCCTCACCGAGTGGTCGCTGCGGCCGATCGAGGAGGTCTTGCCGAGTGACCTGATCGCCGACCTGGAAGGACCTTTGCGGCCACGAGCCGTGGAGGCGGCGCCATGACGGCAGTCTTCCTGCAGTTCGATCTGCCCTCGCTGCTGCTCGGCGTGCTGGCGGCGCTGTCGTGCGCCATCGTCGGCAACTTCCTTCTCCTGCGGCGTCAGAGCCTGATGGGCGATACCATCAGCCATGTGGTTCTGCCCGGTATCGTCGGCGGCTATCTCCTGGCCGGCACCATGTCGACCTGGGCGATGATGGGGGGGGCAGGAATTGCGGCACTGGTGGCCGTTGTCCTCATCGCCGTGGTCCGTGACCTTGCCCGGGTGGAGAGCGGTGCGGCCATGGGCCTCGTATTTACCACCATGTTTGCGCTCGGCGTGGTGATGCTCGAGCAGTCCGGCGCGCGTGCGGTTCATCTCGATGTCCAGCATGCCCTTTACGGCAATCTCGAGAGTGCTGTGTGGCTGGAGGCCGAGAGCTGGGGCGATCTCCTGGTGCCCGAAAAGCTCTTTGCGCTCCCCGCTGCGCTGTGGCGGCTGGCGTTCGTGGCAACGTTCGTCATTGCCTTCGTGCTCCTCCTCTACAAGGAGCTCAAGGTGGCGAGCTTCGACCCGATCTTTGCCAACAATCTCGGCATTTCCTCGCGCGGGGTCGATTTTGCACTGATTACCCTGACCGCCATCACCGCCGTGGCCGCGTTCGAGGCGGTTGGCTCGATCCTGGTCATCGCCATGTTCGTGTGCCCGGCTGCGGCGGCGCGCATGCTGACCGACAGCCTGGCCCGGCAGATCTGGCTGAGCGCCGCCATCGCCATCTTCAGCGGCATCGCCGGGTACGTGCTGGCCGGCTTCGGGCCGATGTGGTTCGGCTACGCCTCGAGCCTCAGCGCCGCCGGCATGATCGGGGTGGTCGCCGGCCTCATCCAGGTCCTCGCCATGGTTTTCGCTCCGCGCTACGGAGCTTTGGCCACCAGACGCATGGCTTGACCGGCGCGTA
Organism: uncultured Rhizobiaceae bacterium; assembly: GCA_964461545.1. GTDB lineage: Bacteria > Pseudomonadota > Alphaproteobacteria > Rhizobiales > Aestuariivirgaceae > CAYWVA01. The sequence continues at coordinate 2,014 of CAYWVA010000134.1, forward strand.
GCTTACTCCGGGTCCTGTTCCTCGGACTGGGGCGCTGCTTCGCTGTCTTGCGGCTCCTCGCTTTCCGGCTCGGTGCTCCCGGTATGCTGTGCCGCCGCCTCGAGGCGGGCCAGGTTCTGGCGCGCATGCGGGTTGCCCTGCTCGGCAGCCCGGCCATAGAGTTCGAGGGCGCGTGCCCTGTCCTGATGCGTTCCCCAGCCCATCTCATACATCCCGGCGAGATTGTTGAGCCCCCAGTGGTCCCCCTGTTCGGCAGCCTGCTGGAACAGCGAGAAGGCGCGCTCAAGGTTGCGCGGCACAATCTTGCCGCTGAGAAACAACAGCCCCAGGTTGTTCTGCGCCACGGGGTGCCCGGCCTCTGCCGCCTGGTGGTACCACTCGACGGCCTTGTCACCGTCCTGGGCCACCCCCTCACCGTGCTCATAGGCATAGCCAAGCCAGTGCAGGGCGTCCCGGTGGCCCTGGCGGGCAGCAGCCTCGTAAAGCGTGGCGGCCCGCTCGGCATCGGCGTCGATGCCGTCGCCACCGTGATGCACCAGTCGAGCCAAGCGATACTGCGCCTCGACATTGCCCTGCTGGGCCGCCGCCTCATACCACTGGGCGGCCTGTCCCAGATCGATATCGAGGCCTTCCAGCCCCAGCTCGTAGGCAGTGCCGACCGCCCGCTGGGCCTCGTCATCCCCGGCCCTGGCGAGTTGGAGCTTCATTTGCAGCGGCAGCGTCTCCAAGGTCGACTGGGCGCTCCCAGGCATTGCCGACGCCAGTGCCGCAATCGTCACTGCCACCATCATCGCAGACCTTGCCCCGGTCACGCGCATGTTACGGTCTCCTCAGTTTCCGGGCTTTGTGTCATCGGCCCACATCATGCCTCATCTCGTCTGCTAATATGGCATAGTTCTGGCCGTTGGCAGGGGTCGACCGGGACATCGAGCCCCGCGCCGTCGAGGTCCTGAGGCAAGCAAGGAGGCTCGAGTGACAAAGAAAACCCTGCCTGAGACCAAGTGGTCCATCGTGAGCAAGCTGCTTGGCACTCGCCACGACGGCCTGGATGGCGCACCCGTAGCGGAACTCGATCCGGCCACGGCGACGCCGCCGCCGAACGACACGATCGACGGCAAGGCGGCCGGCACCGAACCTTATCCGTGGCTCAAGAGCTATCCGAGCGCGGTGCGCTGGGACACTGAGTTTCCGGTTCGCAGCCTGCCGGACATGTTCGACGCCGCGATCGCGGCCCACGGCCCCCGCCAACTCACCAACTTCCTCGGCGCCACTCTCACCTATGCCGAAATGGGCCAACTGACCAGCCGCCTGGCCGCGGGGCTGCAGGCGCGCGGCATCGGTCGCGGCCACCGGGTCGGGTTATTCCTGCCCAACACGCCCTATTACATCGCCGCCTACTTCGCCGTCCTCAAGACCGGCGCTGCGGTGGTGAACTTCAACCCGCTCTATTCGGTCGAAGAACTGATGGGCCAGGCCAAGGACTCGAGCATCAGCGCCATGGTCACCCTGGACCTTGCGGTGCTGTTCGACAAGGTGGCCGAAGTGGCCGCCAAGGGGCTGATCGAGACGGTCGTCGTGTGTCCGTTCGCCGACCTTCTGCCGCGCTTCAAGGGCTGGCTGTTCAAGGTGCTCAAGCGCGGCGAACTGTCTCATGCGGGCGCTTCGAGCATTGCCGAGCGCTGCGTCACCTGGGACAGCCTCATCGACAATGATGGGCGCTTCGAGCCGGCGGTAATCAAACCGCAGGAAGACATCGCCCTGCTGCAATATACCGGCGGCACCACGGGCGTGCCCAAGGGTGCGACGCTCACCCACGCCAACCTCACCATCAATGTGGAGCAGATGCTGGCCTGGAACAGCGACATCGAGCTCGGGGCTGAGCGCATCATGGCGATCCTGCCGTTCTTTCACGTGTTCGCCATGACCGCAGTGATGAATCTGGGCTTGCGGATCGGCGCCTCGCTCATCCTCATGCCGCGCTTCGAGATCGGCCAGGCCGTGGCCCTCATCCGCCGGCAGCGGCCGACCATCATGCCCGGCGTACCCACGCTGTTCAACGCGCTGCTCAACTATCCTGGCATCCGACGCGATGACCTGTCGTCGCTGAGGATCTGCATTTCGGGCGGTGCGGCACTGCCGCACCAGGTGCGCCAGCGGTTTGAGGCATTCACCGGGTGCCGGCTCGTGGAAGGCTATGGCCTGTCGGAGACCTCGCCGGTGGCGACCTGCAACCCGTTCGGCGGCCTCGAGAAGCAGAACTCGATCGGCCAGCCGCTGCCGGCCACCATCATTCACGTCCGCTCGCTTGACGATCCCACCCGGGAGGTGGCGCAGGGCGAGTCGGGTGAGATATGTATCAAGGGCCCGCAGGTGATGCCCGGCTACTGGAACCGGCCGGAGGAGACCGCCGAAGTGTTCGTCGACGGCTTCTTCCGCACCGGCGATGTCGGCTACATCGACGAGGACGGATTCGTGTTCATCGTCGACCGCATCAAGGACATGATCAATGCCTCGGGCTTCAAGATCTATCCGCGGCGTATCGAGGAAGCGATCCTGGATCACGACGCGGTCGCCGAGGTGACGGTCATCGGCGTCGCCGACGACTACCGCGGCGAGGCGCCCAAGGCGTTCGTGCGCCTGAAGCCGGGGGCGCAGGCAATCGCTGAGGACATTCTGGCCCATCTCGAGCCGCGGCTGTCGAAGATCGAGATGCCGGTTGCCGTGGAGTTTCGCGACGAGCTGCCCAAGACCATGATCGGCAAGCCTTCGAAGAAGGAGCTGAGGGAGGAAGCCGAGGCCTCAGACCCCCGCTGATCGACGGGCTGGCCTAGGAAGGCCCTGCGATCGTCCTGAGGGGGCTGTTGTCGAGCCAGGCCCGGATGTTTTCGACGACTTGTCCGTAGCTCAGCCGGTAATTGTCTTGCGTGACATAGCCGAGATGGGGCGTGATCTGCGCGTTCGCCAGGCTTCGGAACGGATGATCGAGAGGCAGCGGCTCGGTGTCGAAAACGTCAAGCCCGGCGCCGGCGATGCGGTTGGCGCTGAGGGCGTCCACGAGCGCGGCCTCCTCGACGATGGGCCCGCGCGACGTATTGATGAGGAAGGCCGACGACTTCATCATCGCCAGCTCCGCTGCGCCGATCAGCCCTGTCGTGCGCTCGCTGAGCTGGAGGTGGACCGTGATGAAGTCCGATGCCTCGAGCAGTTGCTCTTTGCTTGCGAAGGTCGCGCCAGTCCCCTCGCACAAGGCCGGCGTCAGGTTCTGGCTCCAGGCCAGCACCGTCATGGCGAAGGCCTCGCCGATCCGGGCCACCTGGCGACCCAATCGGCCCAGTCCGATCACCCCGAGCGTCCTGCCGTTGAGGTCGCGCCCGATCGTCGCCTGCCATACCGCTCCACCTTTCAGCCGTGCGTTCTCCACGCCCACTTGGCGGGCGAACTCCAGAATATGGGCAAAGACCAGCTCGGCGGTGGGATAGGGGGCCAACTCAGTGCCGCACACGGCAATGCCGCGTTCAGACGCCGCAGCGACGTCGATGGCCGCGTTGCGCAATCCTGTGGTGACGAGCAGCCTCAGGCGGGGAAGTCTCTCGATCACCTGACGTGGGAACGGGGTTCGCTCGCGCATCAGGCAGACGATATCGAAGTCGGCCAGGGCGCGCACGACCTCGTCTGCGCCGCCGAGCGGCTCATTGAACACCGTGACGTCCACCTCGCCGGCGATCTGCGACCAGTCGGCGAACTCAAGCGCCACGTTCTGATAGTCGTCCAAAACCCCGCATTTCTTTGCCATTCCTGCTGCTTTCCTTCCCCCGCCCCGCCCCGCCGCAGCGCATCAGCGATCTTCTCGCGATGCCCGGCCCTCAGCCCATTGAAGGAGTACTGTGGCTGACGCGAATAGGTCTGGCTTGGCCGCCGGTCACGCGAACAGCCGTCTCCAACTTAAGCAGCGCGTCGTCGTCGATCCTGCGCGCCTCATGTACGATCTCGCGAATAATCACCCGGGCTGTCTTGGTGGCATCTGCGCAAGCCAGTGCGGCGGATATCCACTCGGCCTTGGCGCGGTCCACCGATCCGGCAGGGTGCAATCCCCAGATTGCGAAATCCCGCACCGTGGTGGTCAGGTACCCAGCCCACTCCCGGTCGGCCCTGCGGACCGCAGAGTCGAGGAAGAGCAGCATCTCGGCTTCCTCCCGGGTTGTGACGCGCGCCGGCAGGATGTCGCGTTGAAGCCGTCTCAAGTCACCGAAGAGAATGCGCTCGTCTGCAAGGATACGTTCAACGAATGTGCGAAGCGTGCGGCTCATAACGCTCCTCCCTGCGGTTGCGCGGGAACATCGGGGCTTTCTGTCAATCGGGTGCGGACGTGCCAAGCCCTGCCTGTGGCGGCACAAACCCCTTGCGGTCGAAACCTCGGTTGGTGGTGTGGAACGGGCCAAGCTTCCTACAGAGGCCGAAGCGGGTCAACGGGAACAAAGCGGATTTGACAGGGCCGTGACTGGAAAGCCACACCGGATGGCCGATGCCTGGCCATCGAACTGACGCGTCGAACCCATCCCCTCATAGCAGGTTCGGGCGCCCTCCCGGGGGGCAAGGAGGGCGCCCGTCGCGCGGCCCCAAGATCAAGCCGGCGGCGGGGAGGCGGGCCGGCCTGACGTGCCGCTTCAATCAGCGGCGCCTGCCACCGCCTCGCCATCGTGGCCGCCGATGCGCTGGGCAACGAGCCCGGCATTGGCCCGGATGGCGTGCTCGATGGCGTCGGCCTTGGCCGGATTCTCCTTGAGAAAAGTCTTGGCGTTCTCGCGCCCCTGGCCGATGCGCTCGCCGTCATAGGAGTACCACGACCCAGACTTCTCCACCACGCCGGCGGTGACCCCCAGATCGACAAGCTCGCCGACCTTGGA
>CAYWVA010000135.1:0-3033 GCA_964461545.1 uncultured Rhizobiaceae bacterium
CCGTCGAGCGCCTCGTGCGGGTCGTCCGGCAGATCGCCCGGGAACACCGCGGCTTCGATCTTGCCGTCGAAGCGCTGGGAGCCGATGGTCTCGCCGGCTTCCGGCACCCCGACGATGCACGGCAACTTTTGTCCACTTTGGGCGACCGTGGCCTCGCGGGTGGCGCGGATGGCGGCAATGGCCGCGACATCGATGCGGGCGCCGGCATACTGGGCCCGCCTGGCGGCGTCCTCGATGACGGCCTTGAGGATGTCGGCGAGCCGGTCATGGCTGGTGTGGTGCACGAGGTCGGCCTTGGTGGCGGCAAACACAATGCGGTCGATGCGCCGGCCGAGGAGCCGCGACAGCCAGGTGTTGGCGCCCTGCCGGAAGGCGCCGAGCACGTCGCTCAACGCCGCCTTCAGGTCGCCGATGGCGTGGGCCCCGGCATTGAGGGCCGACAGCACGTCGACGAGCACGATCTGCCGGTCGAGCCGGGCAAAATGGTTGAGGAAGAACGGCCTCACCACATGGGTGACATAGGCGTCATAGCGCTGTTCCATCATGGCGGCCAGGGAACCTCTCGGGGCGGCCGCCTCGCTTGCCATGACCAGCGGTGCAAAGGTCAACAGCGGCGAGCCCTCAAGGTCGCCGGGCATGAGGAAGCGGCCCGGCGGCAGCGAGGCGAGCGCCACGGCGTCATCGCGGCAGCGGGCGAGATAGCTGGTGAACAGCCGGGCGGCGGTCTGGGCGGTCATCTCGTCGGCCGGCGCATGGGCGTCGAGGCTGGCAAGATGGCCGAGCCAGTCCTTGGCCAGTTCGGCGCGCGGCGGCTGGGCGGCGGCAAGCGAGGCCTGCGACCATTGCCTGTAGCTCAGCGACAGCAGCGCCAGATCGAGCAGCCACTCGCCGGGATAGTCGAGGATGTCGATATGGAGCCGGCCACGGCTCAGATTGCGGGCGAAGAAGCCGCGCGGCACATAGTCGATGGTCAAACGAAGCTCGCTCATGCGCGACGTGCTCTGCGGCCAGTGCCGGTCCTTGGCCGTCAGGGCCGCAAAATGCGCCTCATAGGGAAATCGCGGCAGCTCGAAATGCACCTGCGGCTCGAGATAGGCCCGGGCAATGCGCCCATTGGCATAGGCGTTGAACAGCGGCATGCGGGCGCCATGCAGCAGGGCATGGACGAGAGCGGTGATGAACACGGTCTTGCCCGACCGCGACAGTCCGGTCACACCGAGCCTGAGCGAGGGCGCCACAAAGCCGCCGGCGAAGTCCGCCAAGCCGCCGAAGGCAATGCGCGCCTGATCCGAATAGCGCAGAGTCATGCCGGCCTGCTCACGGGCTGCCAGGGGGTGTCAAATGCAGCGCCCGCCGTCAACGGCATCCGATCTGTGACAGGTCGAACGGCGTGGTCTGGTACAGCTCGTTGATCCAGTTGCCGAACAACAGATGCGCATGGCTGCGCCAACGGTTCTCGGCCGGCGCGTTGGCGTCGTTGTGTGGAAAGTAGCAGTGCGGCAGCTCGATAGGGTGGCCGCCCTTGACGTCACGCCAGTACTCTTCGGCCAGGGACTGGGTGTCATATTCGATATGGTTGAACATGTAGAGCATGCGCCGGGGGGGATCGTTGACCAGGCAGAGCCCGACCTCGTCGGACTCCATCAGCACTTCGAGTCCGGCGTCCACGGGAAGCTCGGCCCGGCGCACCTCGGTCCAGCGCGACACCGGCATCGAGAAGTCGTCCGACAGCCCGCGCAGGTAAGGCGACGCCCTGTCGAGGTTGCGATGGCGGTAGACGCCGAACGCCTTCTTGGGCAGCGCGTGCTTGGGAACCTGGTGGAAGTGGTAGAGTGCGGCTTGCGCCCCCCAGCAGATGCAAAACGTCGAATGGACGTGGCTCTGGGTCCACTCGAAGATGGCGGTCAGCTCATCCCAATAGGTGACATCCTCGAAATCGAGCAGCTCCACCGGCGCGCCGGTGATCACCAGGCCGTCGAACTTCTGGTCCGCGACGCTCTCCCAGTCACGATAAAAGGCGATCATGTGCTCGGCCGGGGTATTCTTGGGCGTATGCTTGGTGATTTTGATGAGCGTCATCTCGACCTGAAGCGGAGTGGCGCCGATCAGGCGGGCGAACTGGGTCTCGGTGCGGGCCTTGTTGGGCATGAGGTTCAACAGGCCGATGCGCAGCGGCCGGATGTCCTGGCGCACGGCATCGGACTCCGACATCACCATGACGCCTTCGCGCTCGAGCACCGGCCGGGCGGGCAAATCGTTGGGGATCTTGATCGGCATCAGGAAACGGCGTCCTCATCCGCAAACGGCGAGGGCTACATACAGGCAAGGCTCACGGCAAGTCCATATTGCCCCTGGCATCACAGCGGTGGGCGGCGCTTGTGCCAGTCGTGGGCCTGCTCATAGGCGTGGGCGGCGCTGAGCACGGCGGCGTCCTCGAACATGGGCCCGACGATCTGCAGGCCAACCGGCAGTCCGGCGCCGGTGAAGCCGCAAGGCACGCTGGCCGCCGGCTGCTGGGTCAGGTTGAAGGGCCAGGAGAACGGCGCCCAGTTCACCCACTTGCCGTGGTCGTCGGTTTGCGGCGCCAGGTGGCCGGCTTCGAAGGCGGTGATGGGCAAGGTGGGGGTGAGCAGCAGGTCGTAGGACTCCATGAACTGGCGCATCGCCGAGCCGATGCGGCCGCGCGCCGCCACGGCGTCGAGATAGTCGAGCAGGCTCAACGCCCGGGCCTGCTCGACGACGTTGGCGAGCCCCGGATCGAGCAGCCGCTTGCTGTCCTCCGGCAGCCGCGCCAGGAAGCTCAGCGCTCCGGCCCACCACAGCGTCCGGAACACCGGCGCGGGGTCCTCGTAGCGCGGATCGACTTCCTCCACATGAGCCCCGAGGTCGACAAAGCTCATCGCCGCAGCCTTGACCAGGTCGGCGACTTCGGGATCGACGTCGGCGGAGCCGAGCCGCGGGCTGAAAGCCACTTTCAGTCCGGCCAATCCCTTGTCGAGTTCGCCGGCATAATCGCGCCGATCGTAGGGCAGG
>CAYWVA010000135.1:3133-6893 GCA_964461545.1 uncultured Rhizobiaceae bacterium
TCGGCCCGATATGGGCAACGGTGCCGAACGGGCTCAGCGGCCAGGCCGGCACCCGGCCGAACGAAGGCTTATGCCCGAAAATGCCCGTGAAGCCGGCCGGAATGCGGATCGAGCCGCCCCCGTCGGTGCCGATGGCGAGGGCGCCCATGCCGGCGGCAAGCGCTGCCGAAGCCCCGCCCGACGAGCCTCCCGGCGTCCTCGTGGTATCCCAGGGATTGCGGGTGATGCCGGTGAGGGGGGAATCCGTCACCCCCTTCCAGCCGAACTCGGGCGTCGTCGTCTTGCCGATGAGGACCGCGCCGGCTTGGCGCAGCCGGGCGACTACCGGGGCATCCTCGGTCCACGCCTGGTCGGGATCGACGGTCCTGGAGCCGCGCAAGGTGGGCCAGCCTGAGGTCAGCAATATGTCCTTGATAGTGGTGGGCACGCCGTCGAGCGGTCCCAGCGGCTCGTGCTTGCGCCAGCGCGCCTCGGAGTTCCGTGCCGCTGCCAGTGCCGCCTCGGCATCGACCAGGCAGAAGGCGTTGAGCTTGCCGTCGACCTCCTCGATGCGCTCCAGCACCGCACGGGTTGCCTCCACCGGCGAAACCTTGCCCGAACCGTAGGCTTGCGCCAGTTCGGCCGCGGTGAACCAGATCAGGTTCTGTGGCACGGCGCAGCGCCCGTCACATGAACAGCTTTTCGCCTTCGAGGCCCTGGTAGAGGTCGGCGACATAGTCGCCATAGCCGTTGTAGATCTGCGTCGGGATCGAGTCGTTGGTTCCCAGCACCTTTTCCTCGGCCTGGCTCCAGCGCGGGTGCGGCACCGCCGGATTGACATTGGCCCAGAACCCGTACTCGTGGCGCTGCAGCTCCTCCCAGAAGCCGACCGGACGCTCTCGGGTGAAGCTCACCCGGACGATCGATTTCAGCGACTTGAAGCCGTATTTCCACGGCAGGTGCAGCCGCATCGGCGCGCCCATCGGCTTGGGCACCGGCTTGCCATAAGCGCCGGTCACCATGAAGGCCAGAGGGTTGGCGGCCTCCGCCATGGTAACCCCCTCCACATAGGGCCACGGCAGGCTGTTGAAGCCGAACAGCGACGGCCGCTGGCCGGGGGCGATGTCGGGGTCGAGAAAGGTCTCCATGCGGACGTATTTGGCGGCTGAGAGCGGCTTGGCGATCTCCACCAGCCGGCGCAGCGGGAAGCCGGTCCACGGCACCACCATCGACCAGGCTTCGACGCAGCGGTGGCGATACACCCGCTCCTCCAAAGTCACCTTGCCCAGCAGATCGTCGATGGCGATGGTGAACGGCTTTTCGACCTCCCCGTCGATGGCGATCTCCCACGGCCGCAGCTTGAGGGCTTCAGCCGCCGCGGCGATGCGCTTGGAGGTGCCGAACTCGTAGAAGTTGTTGAAGGCGACGTTGTAGCTCTCCGGCGTCACCGGCCGCCCGGCCTCGGCGAATTCGCGGTTGAGGGCAGCAGGGTAGAGATGGGCCGATGGGTCGTCTTCGGCCCGCGCCGGCGAAATGCCGATAATCGCCGCACCCGCCGCCAGCCCCGCCGCCGCCACCAACTGGCGCCGGTTGAGATAGACGGCCTCGGGCGTGGCCAGCCGTTCAGGGATCTCCCAGCCATGGATACGTTTGATCAACATCGCTCGTCACCTCGCGTCGTTGCCGCCATCTAACGGCTTGCCGGCCGAAAACCAAATCACGCTTGCGCGAGGTCAGCCGTCAGCCCCCGCCCGCGGCGAAGCGCACGGCATAGACCGGCGGGAGATGCTCGGCCACGCAGTGCCAGGAGTCGCCCTGGTTTTCCGAGACCCAAAGCCCGCCCGTCGTGGAGCCGAAGGCCAGGCGGGTGCCCGTCGCGTCGATATCGAGGCCATGGCGGTAGACGATGTCATAGGCATCGCGCTGTGGCAGCCCGTTGCGCAGGACCTCGAAGCTCTTGCCGCCGTCGCGGGTCCGGGTCACCACCACCTCGCCCGAAACCGGGATTCGGTGCTCGTCCTTGATGGCGGGCACGAACCATGCCGTTCCCGGATCCTGCGGGTGGACCACGACGGCAAAGCCGAAGGCAGACGGCGGCACGTTTTCGAACTCCTGCCAGTTGCGGCCGCCGTCGGTGGAGCGGAAGATGCCGTTGTGGTGCTGGACCCACAGCCAGTCCGGGTCGTTCGGGCATTGCGCCAGTCGGTGCACGTCCTGGGCGATCATGTCGAACTGCCGTTCGGGCGGCATGTACTCGGCGCGCATGCCCTTGCCGCGGCACTCCCAGTTTGCCCCGCCGTCCTCGGTGATCCACATGCCGCCGGTCGACACCCCGATCCGCAGGCACTTCGAGTCGCGCGGGTCGACGCAGATGGAATGAATGCCGGGCAAATCGGCGCCGCCGCCGCTCCACTCCTTGCGCAACGGATGATCCCACAGCGGACGAACGATGTCCCAGCTTGCGCCGCCGTCGGCAGAGCGGAACAGACCTCCCGGCAAGGTGCCGCACCACAAGACGCCCGGTTCATCGGCGCCGCCGGTCTCCAGCGCCCACACTCTGACGGTGCTCCACGGAAGCGGTCGCCCCCACATGTCAAGCTCCTCGACGCCCTCGGGCTTGGGCGGATAAGCGGGGGCGGCGATTTCCTCCCAGGCCTCGCCGGGACCGGCCGAGCGGTGCAGCTTGACCCCGAAATGGCCGTGATCGAGCGCCGCATAAAGCCGGCCGTCGCGAGGATCGGCGAGCACCATCGACACGTTGTCACCCAGGAAATCGCGCCGGGCGATGGCCCAGCTGCCATTGCTTCGTTCGACCGTAAACAGACCCTTGCGGGTCGCCACGAGGATCTGATCGCTCACGTTGTCAACCTCCTGACAGGGCCTGGATGACGTAGACTTCGCCGTCGCCGGGCACCGGGTCCGACAGATGGATACGATCCCGGACCCGATGGCCGTTGACGAAAATGTTCATGTGCTTGCGCAACGCCGACTGGTCGTCAAGCACATAGGAGCGCGCCACGTCGTCACCGGCGAACACGGCATCGAGAACCTCGCGCACCGTGGCGCCGGGGGCCTCCACGGGATCGGCGGCGATATGGCGCGCCAGATTGGCAGTGAATACGACGCGTGCCATGGTCTTCGCGCCAGCCTGCTTAAGCCGCCTCGGCCTTCCTGGCGGCCAGGACCTGATCGGCCATCCGTCCGGTGAGCTCGGCCAGCCGCTCAGGCCGGAAGCTGAAGGTGCCCACCCCGGCGGTCGCCGAGCGCAGATCGATGATCAGGTCGCCGAGCTCCGATTCGGGCATGTGCGCCTGCACGGTATCCCAGCCCGGCCAGTCGGGGCGGCTGTCGAAGCCGAGGATCTGGCCGCGCCGGCTGGTGACGATCTGGTTTACCTTCGAGGTCGCATCGGACGGCACATGGATTTCCACCGCCACGATCGGTTCGAGCAGGACGGGCGAGCATTGCGGCATGCCTTCGGTCATGGCGATGCGGCCCGCCGTCTTGAACGCCATGTCGGAGGAATCCACCGTATGATAGCTGCCGTCCTGCAGATTGACCGCGACATCGATGACCGGGAAGCCAAGGGGCCCTGTGTCGAGGTAGTCGCGGATGCCGGCTTCGACCGCAGGGATGTAGTTCTTGGGCACCACGCCACCGGTGATGGTGTCGCTAAAGGTGAAGCCGGCGCCGCGCGGCTGCGGCTTGATTTCGACGACCACGTCGCCGAACTGGCCATGGCCGCCGCTCTGCTTCTTGTGCCGGCCGCGCACCGTCACCG
>CAYWVA010000136.1:0-6835 GCA_964461545.1 uncultured Rhizobiaceae bacterium
TGCCCTGGTGGGGCTGGCGGCGGGAACGCCAGAGGGGGTGCGCGGCGTCATCGTCTATCTGATCATCTATCTCGTCATGACGCTCGGCACCTTCGGCTGCATTCTCACCATGCGCCGGCGCGACGGGGCGGTGGAGGAGATTGCTGATCTGGCGGGCCTGGCGCGCACCAACCGGCCCATGGCGTTCGTGCTCGCAACCCTGATGTTCTCGCTCGCCGGCATCCCGCCGCTGGCCGGCTTCTTCGCCAAATACTTCGTGTTCCTGGCGGCTATCCAGGCCGGACTCGTGGCGCTGGCGGTGATCGGCGTGGTGCTCTCGGTGGTTGGCGCGTACTATTACGTGCGCATCGTCAAGCTCATGTTCTTCGACGACCCGGTTGAGCCGTTCGAACCCATGCCGCGCGAGATCAAGCTGATCGTCGCCGTCTCGGGCTTGTTCGTACTCGGCTTCGTCCTGGTGGCCGAGCCGATTGTGGTCATCGCCCATGCGGCGGCATTGTCGCTCTTCTGATCATGCCTGACCTCAAGACGGTCAGGCACATCTCCTTCGATGTCGTTGATTCCACAAATGCCGAGGCCATGCGCCGGGCGAGCGCCGGAGAGCGCGGGCCGTTGTGGATCGTGGCCGCGCGCCAGAGCGCCGGGCGCGGCCGCCACGGCCGCACATGGCAGTCCGATCCGGGCAATCTTTACACCACGTTGCTGCTGAGCCTGCCGGTGCCGGCTGACATCGCCGCCCAGACGAGCTTCGTTGCAGCACTTGGCGTCCATGACACCGCTGCCGCCGTCCTCGCGCACCCCGAGCATCTGGCGCTGAAATGGCCCAACGACGTTCTCATCGACGGCCACAAAGTCTCGGGCATCCTGATCGAGACCGCGGCCCAGGACGGCACCGATGGCACCATGGTGGCGATCGGCATTGGTATCAACCTGGTGCACGCGCCGGGCCACACCCGATATGGCGCCACCTCGCTGGCCGAGCACGGAGCGCATGTGGAGCCGGCTGAAGCCTTCGATGGACTGACCGCGGCGCTCAGCCGACGACTCACAGACTGGAACGACGGCCACAGCTTCGCCGTTATCCGCCGCGACTGGATGGCGCGGGCCGCCGGATTGGGCCGCCCGGTCAGCGTCACTGTAGGAGGCCGAACCGTTACCGGCGAATTCCGCGGACTTGCCAGCGACGGCGCTTTGCTTCTCAGCGGTGCGGACGGACACTGGCATTCTATTCATGCCGGCGAAGTGTCGCTTACACTTTCGGCCGGTGCGCCAGGTTCGGTCGGGGCACCATGAGCAAGGTGCACCGCCAGGCCCCTCGCCGCTTCAACGAGCTCGTTTTTGTGCCGCTCGGCGGGGCGGGCGAAATCGGCATGAACTGCTATCTTTACGGGCTCGGCGACGGCAAGCGCCGGCTGTGGCTGATGGTCGAGCTCGGCGTCAAGTTCGGCGATGAGCGCGATCCCGGCATCGACGTCATCCTGCCCGATACCGCATTCATTGAGGCGGAGCGCCGCAATCTCCTCGGCATCGTCATCACTCACGCCCATGAAGACCACATGGGCGCGGTGCCGTGGCTGTGGCGCAAGCTGAGGGCGCCGGTCTATTGCACGCCGTTTGCGGCGCAACTGCTCAAGGGCAAGCTCATCGAGGCCGGATTGCTTGACGAAGTCAAGCTCAACGTGGTGCCGATGGGGGCGCGCTTTGCCCTGGGTCCCTTCGACATCGAGTACGTATCGGTCACCCATTCCTTGCCCGAGCCTAATGCGTTGGCGATCCGCACCGACCTCGGCACGGTCCTCCACACCGGCGACTGGAAGATCGACCGGCAGCCGACCATTCCGCCTGAACTCGACGAAGCGCGCATGCGCCAGATCGGCGAGGAGGGCGTGCTCGCGGTGGTAGGCGATTCCACCAATGTGCTCCGCGAGGGCTTCTCGCCGTCGGAGTCGGAAGTCGAGGTGAGCCTTACCCGCATCATCAAGGAGGCGACCGGCCGGGTCGCCATCACGACGTTTGCCTCCCATGTCGGGCGGCTGACTTCGGCCATCCGGGCGGCGCGGGCGACCGGACGCGAGGTCGTGGCTGCCGGCAGGGCCATGCGCAACGTCATCGAGGCGGCCCGCACGGTCGGTCTGCTGAAAGACTGCGGAGCGCTGCTCGACGAGGACGCCTTCGGCTACCTGCCGCGCGACAAGACGCTGGTGCTGTGCACCGGCAGCCAGGGCGAGCCGCGCGCCGTCATGTCGCGGATCGCCGAGGACAGCCACCCCAACATCGCGCTCGAACCCGGCGATATCGCGATCTTTTCGTCCCGCGTCATCCCCGGCAACGAAAAAGCGGTGGCAGCCGTCGTCAACAGCCTGGCCGGTCGCGGCGTCGACACCATCGGCGCCGAAGACGCACTGGTGCAAACCTCCGGGCATCCCCGCCTGGGCGAGATGAAGCTCTTGTACTCCTGGCTGAAACCGCAGGCCGTCGTGCCCATGCATGGCGAGATGCGCCACCTGAAGCGCCACGAGTCGTTTGCCCGCGAGTGCGGCGTGCCCGAAGCGCTGGCCGCGGTGAACGGCGACGTGGTGCGCCTGGCGCCGGGGCCGGTTCAGATCCTCGACCGGGTCCAGGCCGGCCGGCTGCATGTGGACGGAAAGCTCATTGTGCCGGTCGCCGACGGGCCGGCGCGGCAGCGCCGCAAACTCAGCTATGCTGGCATCGTGATGATCTCTCTGGTTCTCGACGACAGGGGCGAGCTTGTCGGCGAGCCGGCGATCGTCACCGACGGCTTGCCGCAATACAGCGCCACCGGCGAGCCGTTCGACGGCCTCCTGCTCGATATCATCGACCAGGCGATTTCGGCCATGCCGCAGGCGCGCCGGCGCGAGGACGGGCCGGTGATCGAGCTCGTTCGCGGCGCCGTGCGGCGGCAGGCCGAAGCGCTGTGGGGCAAAAAGACCGTGTGCCGCGTGGTGGTGCATCGGGTGTAGCCACCAGACCTGTCATCCTCCGGCGAGCCGGAGGCGAGACCGGGGGACCCAGTACTCGGCGGCACCGGGAGTACTGGGTGGCCCGGTCAAGCCGGGCCATGACAAAAAGCCTCAATCCGCCGCGTGCCAGGTGGTCGACACGTAGTCAGGGTCGTTCTGGGCGGCACGCTCGAAGCTGAGAAAGTCATAGTAGCCGCAGCGGCTGCGGCCGGGATAGGCGCGGCACGCGGCGGGACGGGCCTCATAGATGCTGCAGCGGCGCTCCGCCGTGTCGAAAAACCGGCAGATGCGTCCGAAATGCTCGTCCTTTTTGCGCCGCATGATGCGCTTGTGGCCGTGCCCGGCGGTGCAGAAGCGCCGCTCCGCTTCCGGTTCGCTGGTGGCAAAATGCCCGGCGATGCGGGCAAGGTCGCGCTTGGTGACGATGATGATCGGATAGGAGCAGCAGTAGCCGGGGCATTTTAGGCAGTCATAGTGCCGGCGCTCTGCCATCCTCAGCCCCGTCCGCGATAGGGCGCCACGCCCTGGTCCGGCAGCCACAGTCCGTCCGGCGGGGCGCCGGACTGCCAGAACACGTCGATGGGCATGCCGCCGCGCGGATACCAGTAGCCGCCGATCCTCAGCCATTGCGGCTCGAGGAGCCCGACCAGAGTCTTGGCAATGGCCACCGTGCAGTCCTCGTGAAAGGCGCCGTGGTTGCGAAAACCGACGAGATAGAGCTTGAGCGACTTCGATTCGACCAGCCAGGCGCCGGGCACATAGTCGATCACCAGGTGGGCGAAGTCGGGCTGGCCGGTCACCGGGCACAGCGTGGTGAACTCCGGCGCGGTGAAGCGCACGAGATAGGTGGTGCCGGGATGCGGGTTCGCCACCCGGTCGAGCGTGTCGGCGTCGGGCTCGGCAGGGGGCGGGGAGGGCCTGCCGAGATGCCTGGCTCTGTCGCTGCTGGTTGCCATGTCGGCTTGCACTAGCGATGCCATGGCGCGAAAGCAAGCGGTGCCGACAACGCAATTGCCGGCTGGCCGGCGCGCAGCTATGAAGCGGCCTGCCAACCCACCAGGTGTCCCCCATGACCGCAATCATCGACATTACCGGCCGAGAAATCCTCGACAGCCGCGGCAACCCGACGGTCGAAGTGGACGTGCTGCTGGACGACGGCTCGTTCGGCCGCGCCGCGGTGCCGTCGGGGGCTTCGACCGGCGCCCACGAGGCGGCCGAGTTGCGCGACGGCGATGCCGGGCGGTTCGCGGGCAAGGGTGTGACCAAGGCGGTCGCGGCGGTCAATGGCGAGATCTTCGAGGCGCTCGCCGGCATGGACGCGCAAGACCAGATCGCCCTCGATGAGGCCATGATCACCCTTGACGGCACGCCCAACAAGAGCCGGCTTGGCGCCAACGCCATCCTCGGGGTGTCCCTCGCCAGCGCCAAGGCGGCCGCCCAGGCCTCGGGCCTGCCGCTCTACCGCTATGTCGGCGGCACGGGCGCCCGCACCCTCCCGGTTCCGATGATGAACATCATTAACGGCGGGGCGCACGCCGACAACCCGATCGATTTTCAGGAGTTCATGATCATGCCGGTAGGCGCCGCCTCGCTGGCCGAAGCGGTGCGGATCGGGGCCGAAGTGTTCCACACCTTGAAGAGTGCGCTCAAGAAGGCCGGCCATAACACCAATGTCGGCGACGAGGGCGGCTTTGCGCCCAACCTGCCCACCGCCGAGGCAGCCCTCGATTTCATCATCATGGCCGTGGAACAGGCAGGCTATCGGATGGGCGAGGACCTGGGGATCGCGCTCGACTGCGCCGCCACCGAGTTCTACCGCGACGGCGCCTATCACTACGAAGGAGAAGGCAAGGTTCGCTCCGGCGAGGACCAGGCCGGCTACCTGTTCCGGCTCGCCTCGGCCTATCCGATCGTGTCGATCGAGGACGGCATGGCGGAGGACGACTGGGACGGCTGGCAGGTGCTGAGCGAGCTGTTGGGCGGCAGGTGCCAGCTGGTTGGCGACGATCTCTTCGTCACCAACACGCAACGGCTGTCCGAAGGCATCGAGCGCCGGGTGGCCAACTCGATCCTGGTCAAGGCCAACCAGATCGGCACCCTCAGCGAGACCCTGCAAGCCGTCGAGATGGCCCACAAGGCTGGCTATAGCGCGGTCATGTCGCACCGCTCGGGCGAGACCGAGGACGCGACCATCGCCGACTTGGCGGTTGCCACCAACTGCGGCCAGATCAAGACCGGCTCGCTGGCCCGCTCCGACCGGGTGGCCAAGTACAATCAACTCATCCGCATCGAAGAGGAGCTTGGCAGCCAGGGCCACTACGCCGGCCGTTCGGTGCTCATGTCTTGACCTGGGGCGTGGGCGACCGGACTGTCGTCCGGCCGCCGCAGGTTGAGTTACACTCCGGCTCTGGCCGACTCTTTCCGGCTTCCTAACCATCCCATCAAAACTAGCAGGACCGAGGCGAGCACCACGATCAGCAGCGTCAGGTTGGGCAGATAGAAGGTCGTGTAAACCTCCCAGCCGAGAAGGCGCAGCACGTCGACGACCTCGGTGTAGACACCTATGAGGTGGCCGCCGAGGGTACCTGTGACGCCAAGCAGGGCACTGCCGAGGATGGCCAGGCCGGCCATCACCCAGCGCGTTGGCCCGGACCACACGGCTTCTCCTTGAACCCAGCGCGTGACCAGCAGCAGGGCCCAGTAGGCGACGGTCCAGGTCGCCAGCAGCATGTGGTTGCGCCCCATTGGCGTCGCCGACAGCGCCTCCCATGGCCACACCAGGAGCCCGACTACATAAGCTGCAATCCCCATGACCAGGCCGAGTGCCAGCAGTGGAACGAGCGCCCGGTCGATGGCCAAGGCCAGCGGCCCGCTGGACACGGCCCGGAAAAGGATCGCAAGGGTGGCCGTCATCCACAGGGCGATGGGAAAGTGAACGAGAACGACATGATAGGCAGCCATGATCAGATTCCTTGCCGATGCTTGATGAGCATGTTGAGTGCGACGCCGAAACCGGCGATCAGCAGGACGCCGGCGAGCATCGTCAGCAGCCATTGCCGGCGAATGACGTCGCGGAACTCGGCCTCGATGCCGTAATGGGCAAGCTGGGCCTCGCTGTGGCGGAACTTGACCGGCACGCCTTGTCTGATGCCGTCAGCGCCGGCATGCTGGCGGCTGTTAAGGTGCGGCCAACTTACCTGGCCGGGATAGAACAGCGTCAACTCGGTCCAGGGCTGGTTCCAGTCGGGCGCGGCGCCGTCGAACCTCGCGGCGACGATTTCCGCATCGCGGCCGAGCCCGAGCGAGAAGGGCAGAGAGACGTAATGCCAGCGACTGCCCAACGTGTTGCGGTGCACGGCAAAGGCGACTGTATAAGTCCCCTTGTCGACAAAGGCCTTATCGTCCAGGGGATTGCCGGTATCCATCGCCCGCCTGAGAGTCACGTCCCAGTAGCCGTCCTGCCAACGCGCCGGACCTACGACGCTGATGTCCCCGCGCGATCCTTCTCCGGACCGCAGGATGCGACGCGGGATGGTGTCGCCCTCCTGCCAAGCGTGGTTCGGGTCGAAGGGCGCGGCCGTCTCCTCGGTCAGGTAGTAGATGTCGTCAAAGCCGAGCCTGCGTTGCACCAGGTCGTCCCAGTCGAGCGCACGGATGCCCGCTTTGTCCGGATCGAACATAAAGCGTGGCTGTCCCGTCTGCGAATCCCAATTGGTCGCGAAAGGTCCTCTGCCGGCATCGCCGCCGCGCAACTCGAACACATACTGGTCGTCGGAGGCTTCGATCGGGTTGGAGCGGTGTGCCCGCCAGTGCCACAGATCGAGGAAATAGCCGGCCTGGCGCAGCGCCGATAG
>CAYWVA010000137.1:0-6810 GCA_964461545.1 uncultured Rhizobiaceae bacterium
GCGCGCAACGCCATCATGATCGGCTACTGGCAGCAGCTGTTCTTCAATCCGGTCGATCCGCAGAGCTACCGCTTCCTGATGGATTACGTCACTTGGATGATCTACGCCTTTCCGATGTTCCTGCTGCGGCTGCCGTTCGTTACCGCGGTGCTGTTCATTACCTTCAAGCCGGAGCTCACCGACATGGCGCGCGCCATCGCCCGGCTGCGCACCCAGGTGATGATGCAGGGCCCCCTCAAGCCGTCCGACTGGCTGTCGATCCTCATTTTCGCCCTGACTATCCTGGGCTGGGTGTTTTTGTCGCCGACCTTGGGGCTTGGCACCATCGCGCTCGCCGGGGTCAGCGCCTTTCTGATCCTCGGCCTGGTGCGCTGGGAGGACGTCAACTCCGGCGTCAACTGGGGGGTGGTGCTGCTCTATGCCGCCGCGATCTCGCTCGGCGTCGAGATGCAGGAGACGGGGGCCGCGCAATGGCTGGCCTCAACGGTGGTCGATCTTCTGCGCCCCGTCGGGGCCGACACCGGCTTCGGCCTGCAGGCGGCGATGTCGCTTCTCACCATCGGTGTGTCCAACACCATGACCGCAGGTGCGGCGGTGGCGGTGCTCGGCCCCATTGTGCTCAGGACCGCCAGCATCGCCGGGGAGGACCCGATCATTTTCGGCTTCGTCACCGCCATCTCCTCGTCATTCGGCTATCTCACCCCCGCCGCCCAGCCCGCCTTCACCATCATCTATGCGTCCGGCTACCTCAAGGGCACCGACTTCCTCAAGATCGGCCTCAGGATGATGGTCATGTCGATCGTGTTCCTGTTCGTGATGATGGCGGTATACTGGCCGCTGCTCGGCCGGCTGGGGTATTAGCGGCCATGACCAAATGATCGGTCTGGCAGGTTTCACGGTGTGAACGAGGTGCGCTTTTCGTCCTGACGCGGTCGCCGGGTTGACGCTACAATGTTCGCCGATCAGGGGTCAGGCCATGGGCTTGTTCGGACGCACCACGCTCAGCGACCGCCAGGAACGGGCGGTCGAGAAGACGCTGGCCAATCTGCAGGCACAGCGGCGCAACCGGTTTCGCGTTCTCGCCTGCATCGATGGCAGCGATGAGGGATTTCTCACCGTCCGGTTTGCCGCCCGCCTGGCCCCGGATGACGACTGCGACATCATCATCCTGTATGTCCGCCCCATCGACCAGGCCCTGTGGTCGGGAGGCCTCCAGCTGCGTCTTGCCCGCCAGAACATGCTCGAGGCAGGCTTCGAGCTGCCGGGCCTGCGCGACCTCAAGAAGGGGCTCGAGGTGCTCAAACACGAAGGCATCGACGCCGATTCCTGGCCCAAGGAGACCGGCCATCAGGACGCCTGGGGAGATCCCCTCGGCGACAACAAGGTCGAGTATCGCAGCCCCGAAGGCCGCAACGTCGTGCTCAAGCTCAAGACCGCGCCTGACCCTGCCGCCGGCATCGTCGACCAGTACGAGTTGGGTCCCTACAATCTGATCATTGTCGGCGAGCCGTCGCGCTGGCGCGGCGAGTTCAGGGCGTGGCTGCGCGCCGGCGTGGTGCAGACGGTGACGGTGATGGCCCCGTGCTCGGTGCTGGTGGCCCGCGACAGCCTGGACAGGAAGGGTTTTTTCATCTGCACCGACGGCACCGCGCGCTCCATGCAGGCGGTGCGTCGCTCCGCCGTGCTCGCCCACACGGTGGGTGAGCCGATCACCCTGTTTTCCGCCGCCGCGACGGAGGAAGAAGAGCCGGCGGCAGAGGAGAACGTCAAGAACGCCCGTGCCCTGCTCAAGGCCATCGGCATCAAGGTCAAGGACACGCGCACCGCCATCGGCGACCCGTCTCAGCAGATCATCGAGCACGGCTCGGACCATCAGATTATCGTTGTTTCCGATGAGGGCCGCTCGCGCCTGCAGCGCGCCATCCGCGGTTCGACTGCCTATGCGGTCATCAGGGGGGCGCGCACCAGCGTGCTCGACGTGCGCTAGGGCCCAACACCCAGCAACAGCGCTGCTCACATCGCCTGTGCATTTTGCCGCACCCGGAGCGCCTCTGCCACGATTGACTTCATATCGATCCGATATATGTATGCTCGGAATATATCGGGCCGTCATAGCGGGCCCGCTGAACCGCTTTCGCAAACCGGGAACGTCATCAGATGAACGTTAAGACCCTGTGTCTCGGCATCCTGTCATTCGGCGAGGCCTCCGGCTACGAGATCAAGAAGAAGGTCGAGGAGGGCCTGTTCAGCCACTTCATCGATGCAAGCTACGGCTCGATCTATCCGGCGCTCATCCAGATGCTGGCTGAAGATCTCGTAACCGTCAGGGCCGAAGAGCAGTCGGGCCGGCCGGACAAGAAGGTCTATGCCATCACCGCCAAGGGGCTGGACAGTCTCGCCCAGGCCCTCACCGTCACCCCCGATCGTGACAAGTTCAAGTCGGAGTTCCTGTTCCAGATGCTGCTGATGGAGCTGCTGCCGCCGAGTCAGGTAGCCGGCGTTTACGAACACCAGCTGGCTCAGCTGCGCGCCGAGCTTGGCCATATCGAGGGATGCCGCGATCACGCCGACGCCCATCCGGGGACGCGCTTCGTCAACGGTTATGGTCGCGCGGTGATGGGTGCCGCGGTGCGCTATCTGGAGGAGTGCCGCGACGGGCTGCTCAATCGCACCAAGGCCAAGGTGGCAGCCGAGTGAGCAGGCAACCGGAGGCGTAAGTCATGCGTCGTTCTTATCTGTGGGCCGGCCTGTTCACGGCGGCCATCATCGGCTGGTTTGCCTCTGGCGAGCTTTTGCCGGGCAATACCGGCCTTGCGCCGGCCGCCGGGCCGAACCAGGATCGCGCCGAGGCCCCGTTCCGCGTCCAAGTCGCCCGCTTCACGGCTGAACCGCGCCGTTCGCACATCACGGTGCGCGGTTTCACCGAGGCGTCCAAGCGCATCGAGGTGCGCACCCGCACCCAGGGCATCATCGAGCAATCGCCGTTCTCGCAAGGCGACGCGGTCAGGCACGGCGACCTGTTGTGCCGCCTCGACCTGGCCGGCCGCAACGCCCAGCTCCAGCAGGCCAAGGCACAGCTGGCCAGTGCCGAGCAGGATTACGAGGCCGCCCGCACGCTCAGGGCCAGCGACTTCGTGTCGGAGAGCAAGCTGGCCGCCGAGCGCGCCCGGCTCGACCTCGCCAAGGCACAGCTCGACCAGATCGAGCTCGACATCGGCTGGACCGAGATCAAGGCACCGGCCGACGGCGTTCTTGCGCACAAGCCGGCGGAGGTCGGCAACTATCTGCAGCCCGGCTCGGTGTGCGCAACTCTGAGCGTGCTCGACCCTCTTGTGGTCGTGGCCCAACTCGGCGAGCGCCATGTGGCAGAGGCACATATCGGCTCAACCGCGGCAGCCCGTCTGGCGACCGGCGAGACGGTGGAGGGCAAGATACGGTTCATCGCCCCATCGGCGGAGCTTGCCACGCGCACCTTCAGGGTCGAGCTCGAGGTTGCCAATGCCGACCACGGCTTGCGCGAAGGCGTCACCGCGGAACTCATCATCGCGCTACCCGACCAACCGGCCCACAAGCTGCCGTCCTCGGCGCTGACCTTGAGCGATGCTGGCCTGTTCGGGGTGCGCACCGTCGGCGACGACAACCGCGCCCAATTCCACCCGGTGACGCTCATTGCCCAGGAGCGCGAAGGCGCCTGGGTGACAGGCCTGCCCGACGAAGTCACGGTGATCGTCGTCGGCCAGGAGTTCGTCACAGACGGACAGCTCGTCGAACCAGTGTTTGCTACTCCTGAGGCCAGCTGATGCATTCCGCCATTGATGCCATCTTGCGCCGGCCCAAGGCGGTGCTGACGCTGATGCTGGTGATGGTCGTCGCCGGCATCTGGAGCTACGTCACCATCGCCAAGGAGGCCGACCCCGACGTCCAGGTGCCGGTGTTTTATGTTTCGGCTCCCCTGTCGGGGGTCTCGCCGGAGGACGCCGAACGACTGCTGTTGCGGCCGATCGAAGCCCAGCTCAAGGGCCTGGACGGGCTCAAGACGTTTACCGGCGTCGCAAGCGAGGGCCATGCCGGGCTCATCGTGGAGTTCGATGTCGGGACCAATCTCGCCAAGGCGAGCGCCGATGTGCGCGAAAAGGTCGACCTCGCCAAGGCCGACCTGCCCGCCGATGCCGAGGAGCCGACGGTCCACGAGATCAACCTTTCTCTGCAGCCCGCCCTGGTCCTTGCCCTGTCGGGCCTGGTGCCGGAGCGGACGCTCTATGCCCGTGCCCGGGAGCTCCAGGAGGCAATCGAGTCCGTGCCATCGGTGCTCGAAGCCAGGCTCGTCGGCCAGCGCGAAGAGCTGCTCGAGGTGGTGATCGATCCCCGAAAGCTCGAATCCTACGGGCTGTCGCAGGCCGAACTGATCACTACGGTCCAGCGCCATAACCGGCTTGTCGCGGCCGGCGCCATGGACAGCGACAGTGGGCGCTTCAACGTCAAGGTGCCCGGCCTGTTCGAAACCCCCGAAGACGTCGCAGCCCTTCCCATCAAGGTCTCCGACGGCACCGTCGTGACGCTCAGGGACGTGGCCGAGATCCGCCGCGGCTTCAAGGACCGCAGCCGCTACGCCCTGTTCAACGGCCGCCCGGCGATCAACATCGAGGTGGTCAAGCGCTATGGGACCAATGTGATCGAGAACAACGACGCCGTGAAGGCGATTGTGGCCGAAACCACGCGGGGCTGGCCGGACGCCATCCGGGTCGATTACGCGCTCGATAAGTCGCGCCTCATCGGCGACATCCTGAGCTCGCTGCAATCGTCGATCCTGCTGGCCATCCTGCTGGTAATGATCCTGGTGGTGGCGGCCCTCGGCCTGCGCTCCGGGCTGATGGTCGGCCTGGCCATTCCGTCGTCGTTCATGATCGGCTTCCTGCTGATCGGGCTGCTTGGCTTCACCGTCAACATGATGCTGCTGTTCGGCCTGGTGGTGACAGTGGGGATGCTGGTCGACGGCTCCATCGTGCTCACCGAGTTCGCCGACCGCAAGATGGCCGAGGGTCACCCGCGCCAGGAGGCCTACATCATGGCCGCCCAGCGCATGTTCTGGCCGATCGTGTCGTCCACGCTCACCACCCTTGCCGCCTTCCTGCCGATGCTGTTCTGGCCGGGGGTGCCGGGCGAGTTCATGAAGTACCTGCCACTGACCGTGGTCATCGTGCTGTCGGCCTCGCTGCTCACCGCGATGATCTTCATGCCGACTCTGGGCACGCTCATCGGCAGGACCGATGACGAGACCAAGGCGCGCTTCGCCCGCTTCGGCAGCGACGAGACAGTCGACATCTCCCGGTTCACCGGCATCACCGGCCTTTATCTGCGCATCATCGGCCGCATCATCCGCCATCCGCTGAAAGTCATGCTCGCCGCCGCCATGCTGGTGGCCGGTATCATCACGGCATACGTGCACCATCCCACCGGGGTGGAGTTCTTCGTCGAGACCGAGCCCGAACAGGCCATCATTTTCGTGCGGGCGCGGGGCAACCTGTCGAGCGAGGAAAAGCTCAAGCTGGTGCGCCAGGTCGAGCGCGCCATCGCCCCCGTCCAAGGCATCCGCAATGTCGCCAGCCAGGCCGGCAGCGAGCCCGGCGGCAGCCCGAATATGGCAATGGGACTGGACGTGCCGGGTGACGTGATCGGCCAGCTGCAGCTCGATCTGCAACCGGTCGGCGAGCGCCTGCCGTGGCGAGATGTCAAGCAACAGCTGACGAGCCGTAGCAGCGACCTTGCCGGCATCCTGACGGAAGTGCGCGAACTGGCCGGCGGCCCGCGCCAGGGCAAGGATATCCGCTTGCAGGTCATCGCCCAGGACCGCAGGCTCGCCTATGAGGCGGCGCGCCGGGTGCGCCGGCACATGGAAAGCGGCATGACCGGACTGGTCGACACCGAGGACCAGACACCGCTGCCCGGCTACGAGTGGGTGTTCCTTGTCGACCGCGAGGAGGCCGGCCGCTTCGGCGCCGACGTGGTCTCGGCCGGCACCCTGGTGCAGATGGTCACCACCGGGGCCCTCATGGGCAAATACCGTCCTGACGATTCGCGCGATGAGATCGACATCCGGGTCCGCCTGCCCGAGGCCTACCGGTCGCTCGAAGGCTTGGCCGGCCTCAAGCTCCAGACGCCGACCGGCCTGCAGCCGCTGGCCAATTTCGTCGTCCGCGAAGCCAGACCCCAGGTCGACACGCTCTACCGCTCCGACGGCCACCCCTCGGTGTTCGTCAAGGCCAACGCCGCGCCTGGCGTGCTCTACAACGACAAGGTCACCGAACTCGACGGCTGGCTGGCGGCCCAGGACTGGCCGGACGAGGTGTCGTTCCGCTTCCGCGGCGCCGACGAGGAACAGAAGGATGCTGCCGCCTTCCTGCAAAAGGCGCTCGCCGCATCGCTGTTCTTGATGTTCATGATCCTGATCACCCAGTTCAACAGCTTCTATCACACCGTGTTGACGCTGATGACCGTGGTGCTGTCGACGGTCGGCGTGGTGCTCGGGATGCTGATCACCGGCCAGTACTTCTCGATCATCATGACCGGCACCGGCGTGGTGGCGCTGGCCGGCGTGGTAGTAAACAATTCCATTGTTCTCATAGATACTTACCAGATCATGCTGAAGCGCGGCATGCACCCGATCGAGGCCAGCCTGCGCACCGCTGCGGTGCGTATGCGCCCGGTCTTCCTCACCACCACGACGACCATCCTCGGCCTCATGCCGATGATGTTCCAGGTCAATGTCGATTTCTTCGCCCGCAGCTTCGGCTTCGGCTCGATGACCTCGGC